>JAKOPB010000087.1 GCA_022257805.1 Nanobdellati archaeon | reverse complement strand
TACGTCTATCTTTTCCTGATAGGATACTCTGTATAGCTGACTTTTCTGTCTGGCGTAGTTAACTAGTACTCTGGTGTCACCGACAAGACCGGCTGATATAACTCCTATGTGTTCGTCTATCTGATGAACCTTTCTGCTTCCTCTGTCGTCGGATAGCTTATCACAGGGTCTCAATCCAGCGAGTACTACGCCGGTGTCGAACTTTATTGCAGTACAGGTTGCAGCTCTCTTTATCGCTTCTCTTGCGTATTCGACCTGGAAAAGTCGTCCATCGGGGGAAAAGGTAACAATAGCTCTGTCATATCCCATTTTCCCTTGTTTAGGCATCATTCCCATATTGTTCACCACACTTGTTTAAACGGTTCCTTTTCTGGCAAGAATTGCCACATCTCTCTTTTTCCAAATACTTATCACACCCAACCTTTAAAAGCTTTTAGAGATTTTCGAAAGCACAGCCGAGAGCTCATGTTTTGTTCTCTAAAAAATAGTTACACACACTCGAAAGATTGCAGATTTCACAGCGGGGATTTCTTGCTTTGCAGACGCTTCTTCCGTGTTTTATCAGGTTTATATGGAACTCCTGTTTTCTTCCGCCCGGAACCTTCTCCTCCAGTATATCATGTGTACCTTCCCTGGTTGTTTTTTCTGGTACCAGACCAAGTCTCTTGGTAACGCGGAATACGTGCGTGTCAACCGGAAAGGTCTCCTTGTCGAATGTAAAGTTCAGAACAACAGCCGCACTTTTGGGTCCTATGCCCGGAAGCTGTCGCAGCCATCTCTTCGCCTCTTCGACATCCATGTCCTCCAGAAAGTTCAGGTCCAGTCCGCCTTGTTTTTCTTTTATCTCTTCCAGACAGTTCTTTATCCTCTCTGCCTTCGTGTTGTGCAGGCCTGCAACGGAGATAGTATCGGCTATCTCCTCTACGTCCGAATCCAATATCTCTTCCATAACGTTGAACCTTTTCTTCAGACCTCTCCATGCCCTGTCCCTGTTCTTGTCATTTGTATTCTGCGAGAGTATTACCTGTATCAAAGATTCAATGGGATCTTCTTTTCTCCTAATCTCCGGGACTCCGTACTCTTTTCTCAAAAGACCGATAACTTTCTGAAGTTTGGACATGTTATCAAAGTTATGTTCAACAGATTTAAGTCTCATTATGAAAATATTAAAACATCTCTGATAGCAGAAGATAAGTTTTTTAACTCCAGATCCAAAGAAATTACAGCAGGATGCGGGGGTACCCAAGTGGCCGAAAGAACCTTTTTTCGTTTCACGCAAAAACGTATTTGCGACACGAATCGCAAATTATGGAAGTTTACTTCCAAAATCGCGAAAAGGCCGGTAAGGGGCAGCGTTGAGGGCGCTGTGCACGTAGGTGCTTCGTGAGTTCGAATCTCACCCCCCGCACTTCAATTTCTCTTGATGGACCCTTCAAATCCTATGGTTCCACGTTGAAGGGGGCCTCTTGACTTTCTCCATACCAGAAGAGAACCTCCTGGTCGTCCCCGAGCCTGATGTCACCGGCTCCTGTTTCAGCTGCCCGCCACTCCTCGTCTCCCCCATCTCTCAGACCTATGAGCCAGAATTTATTCTCATCGAAGTTGTTTCCTACCCCATCTACGGATAGGATCATCTCACCTATTCCGTGGTGGCTCTCGGTTACAACCGAGGCCTCTCTTCTCAAGGCCTCCAGTGCTGTTGCACCTTCGGTTACTTTGACACTAGATCTCCTCTCCGCTGTACCGTTGTAAATTACCAGATCCACTTCGACGATGCTTTCTCCCATTTTTTCCATTCTTCCTCCGAGCCTGTGTACTTCTGTACCCAGGTACAGTACACCCACGGCCAGGATTATAATCAGGAGCAGGTTGAGCTTGTTGTATCTGTCCATAGTTCACCTCCTCATCCTTGATCTATTTCTTGTTGCAGTTTTTACAGGTGATGCTACTCTTACCCTTACCTTTGTCATCGTCTTGCCAAGGGCAACGAGTGGTGGAACAAAGAGCAGCGAGCTCATGTGGTAAAGCGTGAAAGGTATCTGTCCCATAAACACACCGAGCAGAGATCCTACAGAAAGCGAACCCCAGAGAACCCAGGTACCGAACGCAGTAATTACGTCGTAAACCAGAATAAGAATAGCAGTGGTTAGTGTGGCATCCACAGCCACATCCGAAAAGTCGTCCATAAAGGAGAGATCCTTTCTCTTTGCCAGAAACCAGATCAAAATGAAGGAAGGCCATGTAAACAGGTATATCCTCCTAAATCCCCATAATGAGACATCTACTACAAACACTGTTAAGAGGGCCAGGAGGCCGAAATACTTAGTTGCTTTATTCCATCTTTCACTGGACCCAACGTGTAGTCCGAAGGCGCCGACAACCACGAGCGCGGGTATTATAAGTTCCATGTTTGGAATGGTCAAGCCGCTGGCATACAGAAACTTGCTTGCAGCTATGAGAACCGCACAAAAGACAACGAAGAGCTTGAAACGCTTTGCAAAGGTCTCGCCCTCTGTTTTCGCGTACCATATCTTTTCAGCTACCC
>JAKOPB010000115.1 GCA_022257805.1 Nanobdellati archaeon | reverse complement strand
TCTTCGTCCTCTCTCATAGACGAGTATCCTGTACCCTCTAGAATTAAGGAAGGGATCTCTAACTCCCTTGCAAGTTTTGCATAGTTGGAGGAAAAACCACCTGAAGCCGCAAGAAGAGCTTCTGGAACCTGGAAAAGAATCCCGTTCACCGAGGGCACGTTTTTCATCAATACATTACCCTTCGAATTTCTTTCGGATCTGGTTATTCTTCCCGAAGCCTTGCCGGGACTTACACCAAGCCCCTCAGAAACGATATCCTTCTGTGATCCATCTTCTTCAAACCTTCCGGAACTTCGTAGAGAGGCTATATCCATTATAAATATATCACCATTTCTCACCAACAACTCAACAAGGGCATGCGAACCAAACCTCGAAGCAATTCTCTCAACGTTAGACTTGATCTGCCTTGCCTCCGCTCTATCGAGAACCGGTTCATCTTTTTTACTTGAAGGAGCGGGCTGCTTTTCTATCTCACCTGTGGAGGGATTTTTCTCCTGTATCCACTCACCACTACCTTTCATAATCTCCTGGAGGGAACCGTCCTGACCAAAGAAATATCTATCGGGAACCACCTCTCCACCGGACATAAGTTCTCCCATACCTCTGACACCCTCTAAAACCGATCTCTCCGAGTTACACGGATCTACCTCAAGAAAGGCAAGGGTCTTATCGGGTGAAACCATTTTCTGGACGAGTGTACCAAAGGGTACATCGTGGGCATAACCTCTCTTCTCCCTGTAGTATATGGCCTCGGGAGTGTAGAAGCTCTTCCACACCTCTTTAATCTCCTTAACTAGGTTCTCATCGCCCTTGACATTGAGCGTACTCCGATATATCCCAGGAGACGAACCACTATCACGCTGTGGAGAAGATCTAACTACGACAGGAGGTTTCTCCCTGCCTGCCTTTATGAGTTCCATGGCCTTTCTACCGGCCTTCTTCGCCTCTGAAGATATGACAAAGTTCTTGTAGGCCTCTGTTATCTCCTCCTTCAACTCATCGGAGAGGTACGCCTCTTCAAAGAGTTCCTTTATCTCCCTACTGGCGTCCTTAAGTTCTCTCCTATCGTCTATCCTGGTCCTAGCCAATATAGAAAGTATCTTGTCATCCAATCCATTTCTCTCCAGAAACTCTCGAAATGCCTGATCTGTAACTACAAAGCCCTGTGGTACCTTGGCTACATCAGAAATTGCAGCCAGAGAGGCCGCCTTGCTTCCAACCTCGTCCTCGTCTCTAGCCTCCTCAAGAGAAACTGTCTTCTTCATGTTATCTATACTTGAGTCTGTTAATTAAATATGTTAGGAAAGATCAGGAATAATATCAAGCGTAGTTCTCCAGACCCTTTACCTTGCAGGAACATGGAAGTTTGTGCATCGCTCTCCTGAGAGTCTCTTTGGCAACATCCAGGTTGTTTTCGGGAACTCTGACCAGTAGGAAGTCCTGTCCCTTGTCCATCCTCGCTGCCTTTCCTATCGGGTTACCAAAGGCCTTGGTCATACCCTCCTGGAAACGGTCGGCCCCGGCCCCTGTTGCCAGTGGATTCTCCCGTAAAACGTGATGCGGATAGACAAGAACCTTCAGGAAGTAGTTCTTTTCACCGAGATTGTCTTTGAGGTACTTGTTGGCATTAAGCCTCGCAGCCTCTATGGCATTGTGTCTGATCTGAACGTCTTCCTCTACAGCAAGCTTCAGCTCTATCTCGTAGTCGTCCTTGTTCTTCAGATCACCGTTCTCAAAGTCCCTGGTCTTTATAGCTGGAACTCCCTTGATGTAG
>JAKOPB010000032.1 GCA_022257805.1 Nanobdellati archaeon | reverse complement strand
CTCAACCGCTTCTTTGTCCTCTGCAAGTTTGTTTATCTTTTTCCTTCTTTCATCGATGAGCTCTTCCCTGTGTTCCTCGTCCAGGTCTCTATCACAGACCGGACACTTCCCTTCAACACCCTTGATCTTCTGTATCCTTTGTTGGAGATCACTTATCTTTATCTTTTTCTCTTTCTGTTTGCTCTTCAACTCTTCAAGACTTTCTTTAATTTCCTCTCTGTCTCCTTCGAGCTTTTCCAGCCTTTCCTTCTTATTTTCCAGTTTTTTCTTAACCCTGTCCTTTGAATGTTCTGTTTTGTCCTTTAAGGACTCTACGTCCTCCTTCAAGTTAGAAATTATACCTTCGAGGTTGCTTTTTTTGTTTTCAAATTTTTCTATTTCTTTGATACCTTTTCTGAGACTTTGTATTTCTTTCTTTGTCTCATCATGTTCTTCTTTTATTTCTTCTAGTCTTTTCTTGAGCTCCTCCAAACCATCCTCCATGTTTTTGATCTCATCCTCTATTTCCTCTATCCTGTCAAAATTTTCCTGCTCTTCCATCTCTTCTATCGTCTTCTTTTTCGAGCTGATTCTATCCGTCAACCGGTTTACCAGGGTTGTTACGTTGCTTCTGCATTTTTCGAACCTGTCTATCTGCAGGAGGTCGTCTATCTTTTTCATCCTTTCGCCTCGCCGTATCTCCAGGAAATTATCAAGACCGTCCTGCTCGGAGTATACCGCACGAGAAAACAGGTTGTAGTCCACTTTAAGTTGCTTTTCCACAAGCTCCGTGGTTCTTGAAGCTCCCGTATCCAGAAGTTCACCGCCCTTTCTTATACTTGCCTCTGTAGTTCCTTTACCTCTCTCCACCTTCCTCATCACCGTGAAAACATCGCCGTCTATCTCAAACTCCAACTCAACCTTTGCCTCTTCCTTTTTCTGAGGCCTCCTCATGATGACATCATCCAGCTTAACCTCTCTGGATCTATGGGCGGGAAAGGTTCCGAAAAGCGCAAAAGATATTGCGGAAAGAACCGAACTCTTGCCTGAACCCATAACGCCAACAAGTACATTTGTACCTTTGTCGAAGTCCAGCTCTGACTCTAGGTGACTCTTCCAATTCTCAAGCTTCAGCCCCCTTATCATCTTTTCTCAGGATTTCAGTCCATCAGATACAGATCTTTTTTCTTGTCCATATTCAGAAACACGTCACAGGCCTCTACCAGTTCACTGGACGTCGATTTTCCGAACGACATCACTTCAACCTGGATTCCTTCGGACTTCAGATGTTCGACTAAGGAACGGAAATCACCATCTCCGGTGACAAGCACAGCTACGTCTATCTTCTCTGACATCTTTATAGCGTCTATAGCTATCCCCATGTCCCAGTCTCCTTTCTTTGCTCCACCGCGAAACTCTTTAAGGTCCTTTTTCTTTACCTGGAATCCTATCTCACTTAGCGCTTCGAAAAAGTTCTCCTCGTCCGGAGTCTCTGCTTTAATCACATAAGAAATGGCCCTGATAAGCTTCCTGTTGTCCCTTGCCACGTCTATAAGTGATGAATAATCCACCTTGCTGTCATAAAGGTTCTTAGCAGAGTAATACATGTTCTGTATATCCACAAATACTGCTACCCTCTGATCTTCGAAAGAAGTTTTTCTAATATTTTCACCTCTTTATTTACAATTTAATACCGTCTTTTCACATACAAAGCTTTCTGGAAGAATTTAAATCTTTAGTTTACTTTTTCCACCACTCACCACTGGTACTGCTATCGGTTTCTGGGGTCTTTCCATCTGATTTTCCATCCGCTTCCTCTTCTCCCTCCACCTCTCTTTCCATTCCCTCCTTCATAGTCTCCAGGGCATCTTCTATATCGCCGTTTACCAGACTTTCAAAGACTTCATCCGGTTCCATATTTGCTCCGGCCTCCTTTACCCTTTCTCTGAGCATTTTCATCCCCATCTCGTCTACAGAGAGCTTTTCCTCTCTGAGATCTCTTAATGTCTGAACCTTTTCTTCCATCCCTTCTTCCTCCAGGTTTTCTGAAATACTGAGTATGGCTGCGTCATTGTACTTCTCCTTGAGATCGCTGAGGTCGAGATCGCTAGAGTTTATGCCCTTTGGAAGCTTGCCCTTTACCTTTATCCTCACAAGGGATCTTTCCTCGTTTTCCTTGACCACAATATCCTCGAGTTTTTCTTCAACCATCCTTTCTATTTTTCTAAGGTCCTCCCCGTTCACCTCAACTTCCTCGTAAAAGAATCCACGGGGAGGTTCTACTTCTACAAAATCCAGGCTCTGGTCTTCGGTATCGATAACGTAGAAGCCCTTCGAGCTCTCGGCCTCCTTTTTCTTTAGCTGCGTGGGAACAAGGCTACCTGGTATTATGAACGGTTTATCCTTGACCTCCGTCTTTTCTTTCCAGTGTATATGTCCGGACACGTAGAGGTCAAAGTTATCCGGCATATCTTCTAGTCCTAACTCAGGCGGACTCACGGGATTGTATATATATTGTTCCAAATCCTGATGAAGCATAAATATATTGTAAGCATCTTCAAATGGTTCCGGATCCCACTTTTTCAGTACACTCTTTGAATATTTTTCTGGTACGCCGCTCATTCCATGTATTCCCAACCTTTCTCCTTCTATGTCCAACTCCAGTGAACTACAGTGAAGGTGTATCAGGAACCCGGCATCTTCAAGGGCCTTTATAGAGTTCTTCATGCCTTTGCCCCTTCTTTCATGTGTTCCGTGTATCGCAACCAAGGGGATTCCTCGCAGGGCTTCCTCTGGAATATCTTCCCTGCCCTCCAGCTTTGTTATTTTTGCCCTTTTCCCATCTTTCAGTAGCGAGAGCATCTTCATGAATCTAGACCAGTGCTCCGGTCTCGGAAGTCTGGTGTCAAAGATGTCTCCTGCCAGAAGAACTACGTCGGAATCAAGTTCCTTTATCTTTTCTATGGTCCTCTCTGCCGCCACAAACGGATCCTCCTCTCTCTCGGTTCCCTTACCAAATCCCAGGTGCAAGTCCGATATCACTGAAATTTTTGCCATGCAAACCACGCAACAATTGTTTTTTGAACTTTAAATGAGTTCGTAACTTGACTTAAACCTAATAAATCATTCCCCACAAGTTACTATGTCATGGGCCGGTGGTGTAGCCAGAAGAAAAGGTTCCTTATCATTTTGTAGGAACCTAGCTTCCTACATTGGACTAGCATTGGGGCTTTGGGAGCCTCAGACCCGAGTTCAAATCTCGGCCGGCCCACCACTTCTCTACCATGGCTTCAGTTCATCAAAAAACTTTAAATAACCCTAACAATATTACCAACGCTGGTATCCATGACCAAATATGTATACTCTTTCAAGGAAGGCAGCGCAGACATGAAAAATCTTCTGGGTGGAAAAGGCTCCAATCTTGCTGAAATGACAAACATAGGTCTGAATGTACCTCCGGGTTACACGGTGACAACAGAGGCCTGTCTGAAATATCTGGACGAAGGAAAGCTAACCAGGAAGATGGAGGAGCAAATGAAGGAGAAGATGAAGGAACTGGAGAGGGAGATGGGGCAGGAGTTTGGTGATCCCAAGGACCCGCTGCTAGTTTCTGTCCGTTCAGGTGCTGCCGTCTCTATGCCCGGTATGATGGACACCGTTTTAAATCTGGGGCTCAACGAGGAAACGCTACAGGGTTTGAAGGAAAAGACGGACGAGAGGTTCGCCTACGACAGCTACAGACGTTTCATAAACATGTTCGGCGAGGTTGTGAGGGGTATACCACACAGGAGGTTCGAGGAGAAGATGGACGAAGTGAAGGAGAGAAGGGGAGCGGACAAAGACGTGGATCTTGATGCAGATGGAATGAAGGAGGTTACGGAAAAGTACAAGGAGCTTGTAAATGATATACCCTCCGATCCATGGAAGCAGCTGGTGGAGGCTACCAAGGCAGTTTTTTCTTCCTGGGACAACGAGAGAGCCATCCGTTACAGGAATCTGAACGATCTACCTCACGATATGGGAACCGCTGTAAACGTACAGGCAATGGTATACGGAAATACAGGTAAGCAGTCCGGGAGCGGAGTTGCATTTACCCGGGATCCATCTACAGGAGAGAACAAAATCTACGGTGAGTTTCTCAGGAATGCACAGGGAGAGGACGTGGTCGCAGGTATAAGAACACCCCTGCAAATCTCCGACCTGAAGGATATCTGGCCGGACATATACGAGGAGCTGGAGGAGGTGTGTGGGATTTTAGAAGATAAATACAAAGATATGCAGGACCTCGAGTTTACAGTGGAGGACGGAGAACTCTATATCCTGCAGACGAGAACAGGCAAAAGGACACCAAATGCCGCCGTCAAGATAGCCCATGATATGCATGAGGAGGAAATAATAAGCAAGGAAGTGGCTTTGTTGCGGGTCGATGGCGAACAGGTGGAAAAGATACTGCACAAGAGGATAGATCCGGAGGCGGATCTCGATAATCTGACACAGGGTATAAACGCATCGCCAGGCGCGGCTTCAGGTAGCGTTGTCTTCGACACGGACGAGGCCGAAAGAAGAGGTGAAGACGGTGAAGATATAGTTCTCGTAAGACCGGAGACTACGCCGGAGGATATCCACGGTTTAGCGGCTTCTGAGGGAGTCCTCACAAGCAGAGGTGGAATGACAAGCCATGCAGCCGTCGTTGCAAGGGGAATGGGAAAACCCTGTGTCGCAGGTGCCGAAGAAATAGAGATAAATCTGGAGGAGGAATATTTTGAGGTCAACGGAAAGAGGATAGAAAAGGATGATATAATAACAATAGACGGTACTACCGGTGACGTTATTCTTGGAGAGGCTCCTCTCATAGAACCGGAGTTTACAGATGAGTTCCAAAAGCTCTTGGAGTGGGCTGATGGTATAAGGAAGATGGGTGTCAGAGCAAATGCCGACACACCGGAAGATACGGAGAAGGCCGTTGAGTTTGGCGCGGAGGGTATAGGTCTCTGCAGGACCGAGCATATGTTTTTCGAGCCAGAAAGGCTGGAAGCCATGCAGGAACTGATAATCTCTGAGAGTGAAGAAGAGAGAAACAGAGCCCTCGACAAACTGATGCCTATGCAGAAGAAGGATTTCAAGGAACTGTTTAAAGCCATAGGAGGACGCCCGATGATAATCCGTCTCCTTGATCCGCCTCTACATGAATTTGCTCCCACGGAGGACGAAAGGCAGATAGAGCTTGCAGAGAAACTGGATGTAGACAGGAAGGAAATAGAGGCGAAGGTTGAGAGGCTCGAGGAGGAGAATCCCATGCTGGGTCATAGAGGTTGCCGTCTCGGGATAACCTTCCCCGAAATATACAGGATGCAGACCAGGGCGATCCTCGAAGCAGCATCGGAGGTGAGCGAAGAGGGTCATGAGGTCGAACCTAAGATAATGGTTCCTCTTATAGGAACTGTAAAGGAACTGGAGAATGTAAAAGAGAAGGTAGTCGAGGAAGTCGACCAGGACGTCTTTGAAAGCAAGGAGAGAATCGACTACGAAGTAGGTACCATGATAGAGATCCCGAGGGCAGTCGTTACCGCCGACGAGATAGCCAGAGAGGCCGATTTCTTTTCTTTCGGGACAAACGATCTTACACAGATGGGCCTTGGGTTCAGCAGAGACGATTCGGGAACCTTTATACCAAACTACATCGACGTAGGAATTTTTGACAACGACCCCTTCCAGGTACTGG
>JAKOPB010000035.1 GCA_022257805.1 Nanobdellati archaeon | reverse complement strand
GAACTTCTTCCCAAACTTCCTGGAATTTATGTATTTATCTACACTCAGAACCAGATTTTCTGTCTCACTTAGGGGAGCGTATCCTACACCAAAGGACGTATCGTTGGCCTTTACCAGATTTTTTTCTCCGTAGAGGTTCATCAGATCGACGGAACCGTGTCCTATTCTCGAGTCCCATACAAAGTTCTTGTCGACGGATACCTGTGGAAGCTTGTTCTTTACGAAGTCTTTCGCTGCATTCAGTGCCGTCTCATGTACAGGCAGTTCCTTGCCAGACACCTCTGTGGTTGCCCTTCCGGATAGTATCACATGTATGGGTTCGACGATCTCTCCTTCACCGAAATCTATATTGACCTTCCCACCTACTATTTCCACCTGATCGGTATTGTGGTGGAGTATCCTTCCGTATTCTTTCCTGTACATCTTCGAAAGAGACTTGGATATAGACTCGGCTATTCCATCGGCGAGCGTATCAGGGTGTCCATACCCCTTTCTCTCGACCAGTTCTATTTTGTGCTCCCTCATCGGGCCTTCATCTGCCTCGGTTACTGACAAGCCTTCCATATTATCACCTATTAATAACTTTTACTACTTTTTAAAAGTTTTAATTGTTTAAAATTCCCGGTCTTATATTTTTAAACATCCTTTATAATACTTTCGTATAAAACTTCACGTGGGAATATATAACACTGTTATACATGCCGTTCGAAAGACTACATCCCAGTGTCCGAGACCTGATAGAAGAAAAGGGTTGGGATAGGCCCACCGATCCTCAGAAGAAAACCATAGGCCCTGTTCTGGAGGGAGAGGACGTTCTTCTAACTGCTCAGACAGGTGCCGGGAAGACGGAAAGCGTTATGCTTCCACTTCTCAGTAGGATACTTGAAGAGGATCCCGAACCCATAGCTCTCCTGTATATAACACCGCTACGCGCCCTCAACAGGGATATGTTCAAGCGCTTGTTGTGGTGGTGTAACCATCTCGATATAGAGCTGACGATACGCCACGGTGACACGTCCGACTACAAGAGGAGGAAGCAGGCCGAGTTCCCGGAGCAGATCTTTGTGACTACACCCGAAACACTTCAGGCTATACTTCCCGGCTCCAAAATGAAGGAACATCTCAAAAATGTTCGTTACGTTGTGGTTGACGAGATACATGAGCTTGTGGAGTCAAAGAGGGGGGTACAGCTCTCCCTTGGGATTGAAAGGCTGAGAGAGCTGTGTGGAAAGCCTCAGATGATAGGCCTTTCGGCCACGGTTGGTTCTCCCAATGAGGTTTCGAAGTTTTTATCCGATGAAGCACGGGTAATAAGTGCTGTAGAGGCCAAGGACTTTGAGATAGAGGTCGAGATGCCGGGACCCGACGAGGAAGACTCCGAGTTGGCTGAGAAGCTATTTGCTGACAAAGAAGCCACGTCAAGGCTTAGAAGAATACACGATCTAATAGAGGAAAGCGAGTCTGCGCTCGTGTTTACAAATACAAGGGAG
Organism: Nanobdellati archaeon; assembly: GCA_022257805.1. Taxonomy (GTDB): domain Archaea; phylum Aenigmatarchaeota; class Aenigmatarchaeia; order PWEA01; family PWEA01; genus PWEA01. Next base: position 3,715 of record JAKOPB010000035.1, on the reverse strand, counting down.
GCCTCCGAGGTGCTGTCTTCTCGTCTCAACCGGCTGGAAAAGGAGTACGATCATTCTATACATCACTCCTCGCTCTCCAAGGACGTGAGGATAGAGAACGAAGATGACTTCAAGGAGGGTGATATCAAGAGCCTGATATGCACCTCGTCCCTGGAACTCGGTATAGATATAGGACACATAGACCGGGTTGTGCAGTACGGTTCACCGAGACAGGTAAAGAGACTTCTTCAGAGAGTTGGTAGGAGCGGACACCAGGTTGAAGCAATGTCCAGTGGTAGGATAATAGCCCGTAACGAGGACGATGTCATGGAGTCCGCTGTGATAGCCAAGAGAGCCCTTGAGAAGAAACTGGAACCCACCAAGTTTCACAAGGGTGCCCTGGACGTGCTCGCAAATCAGATAGTGGGTTACTGTATAGACAGGTACGGTCTGGACTGGGAGGAGATCTATGGTCTGGCGAGAAGAAGCTACTTCTACAGAGATCTCTCTGAACAGGAGTTTTACGAGGTTCTGAGGTTTATGTCCAACCTCCGATACCTTTGGATCGATGATAAGGTAAAGCGATCAAAAAAGGCGTGGGAGTACTACTATGAAAACCTTTCCACTATACCGGATGTCTACAACTATCAGGTGGTCGATACGGTACAGAGCCAGGATGTGGGGCAGCTGGACGAGTCCTTCGTAGCTGAATACGGCGAACCCGGAACGACATTTATAATGAAGGGCAGAAGCTGGAGGGTCCTGTCCGTAGATGAGGGGAAAGTTCTCGTGGAGCCGGTAAATGAAATGGACTCTGCCGTACCTGCCTGGGAAGGGGAACTGATCCCTGTACCCAGGAGCGTTGCCGAGGACGTTGAGAAGCTTCGAAGGGAGGTGAGGGACTGGATAGAGGATCTGGGAGCAGGTGAAGCCTGTGAGAAAGTTATGGAAAAATACCCTGTGGGCCAGGAAGCTGCCGAGAGTATTGTGGACTACGTCGATGAGGGCATAGACGAGGTATCGGATAAGGACGAGATGTATCTTGAGAAGAAAGGTAAGTTTGTCGTTATACACTCCTGTAAAGGAACTCTTGTAAACCAGACCCTTGGTAAGTTTCTGGCCTCTGTCCTGATGAAGGAGAAAGGGCGATCCATGGCAGTTAAAAACGATCCCTACAGGATAATGATCGAAGGAGCGGATCTCGACCTTGTAAAAAATGTACTGGAAAGGACTGAGCCGGAAGATCTTGAGATGATACTTGATGACTCTATAGAGAAAAGCCAACTATTTAAATGGCGCTTCATACATGCAGCCAAGCGCTTTGGTGCTGTTCAGAAGAGGGCGAAATGGGATCAGGTAAACATAAAGGGGATCGTGGACTCATACCGTGATTCACCTATACACGACGAGGCGAAACGCGAAGTCTTCCAGGAGAAACTGGATATGGAAGGAGCAAAGGAGGTTCTTGGCAGGATACAAAGCGGAGAATTGGAGTTGAGGAGATGTGAAGGCGGAAAGATAGGTGAGAGGGGCCTCAGCCATAAGTTCAAGGAGCTAATGGGACCTGAAAAACCCCAGAAGGAGATATTCAAGGCATTCAAAAACAGGATAAAGAACACCAAAGTTCGCCTAATGTGCATGAGCTGCGGTGAGTACAGGGTTACGAAGAAGGTCAGAGAGCTTTCCCAGGAGATAAAGTGTTCGGTCTGTGGTTCCGGTAGAGTAACGGTGATCAAACCGTATGAAAAGAGGAAAGAAGATCTCCTCGATAGTATAGCCGAGGAGAAGGGTCTCGATGAAAAGGAGCAGGAAGTCAGGAATAAGATGGAACATGTCGCGGACTATGTCCTGACCTACGGTAAACCGTTTATAGTTGCCATGGCTGGCAGGGGTGTTGGGCCTGAAACTGCAATAAGAATACTGGCGCAACAGAAAGAAGATAAGGACGGGTTCTTCGAAGAAATACTGGAAAAGGAGAAGGAGTATACCAGGACCAAGAAGTACTGGTCAGATTAAAGCTTCGTGGTTATTTCAGGTTTTTCCTTGACTATTACTGTATGTTCTACCTGTGATATATCACCACCGTCTACTTCCCTTAGTACGGGGTATTCATGGAGTCCGTTTCTCTCTGTAAGCTGTCCGAGTGCCATATTTAATCTCAACATAGATACTTTCTGCGTGAGCCACCTCTTGGCAAAGGGCAGCTTATGAAAGTCCTTTTTAGCCATATTCAGTATTTTTCTTCCTTCCCGTGATCTTACACCCACGTCCTTTTCCCACATATATATCAGGGTCCTTTCCGAGTCCTTTACTTTTCCGGCCCCGTCCGTCGCAAAGGGCTCGAGTGCAAATACATCACCTTCCTCAAGTTTGTAGTCTGTTCCGGTTTCTACATTCGGAAACTCGATCTTTGCGTGGAGGTTGAATTTCTCGAGGCCGTGTCCCGTCAGGTTTCTGATAGGGTTGTATCCAGCGTCCTTTATCGTTTTCTCGATCTCGGATGAAACATCACTGACCCTTGTCCCGGGTTTCATCATCTCCAAAGCTCTTTCCAGTGCATCCTCTGAGGCCTTTATCATATCTCCTTTATCACTGTCCACGGAAACTGTAGCGGCTGTGTCGCCTATGTAACCGGACACATGTACCCCGACGTCCAGCTTCACCAGGCCTCTTTTTATTGTTCTCTCGTCTTTCACATCGGCTGTGTCATGTGCACCGATGTCGTTTATCGATAGATTTACAGGAAACGCCGGTTCACCTCCCAGTTCCCTTATCTTGGCCTCGGTCTTATCGACAACTTTCTTGTAGGAAGTACCTTCCTTGATCAATCCCTTTCCGAAGTCCCTTGCCTTTGCTGCTATTTTCCCTGCTTCCCTGTATTTTTCCAATACTTTTTCGTCCATCCTACCACCTCAGCTTTTCTCCTGTTTTCAGGTCTTTGAACCTTTCTGGATTACATTCCAACACATACTTGCATTTTTTCTCAGGCTTATAAATCTTCCAAGTTGCAGGGTTTAATCCCATCTTTTCGGCCAGTTTTTTGTCAACTACTTTTCCTTCATTGTCCAGAAAGAAGAGGGAGAGATCCTGCGGAACAAAGAGCATCCATATACTCCACCTGGCCTCGTATGGAAATTCCATAAGGAGGCCTTCGCCCTCATCAAGCTCCCTGAACATCAGACCTTTAATTTTTTTGAATATGCCATCGACACATTCAAGATCTTCTATAATCTTTCTGCCATCTTTTTCCAAGTACATTTCATGACCTCTGTTAATTCTCGGTCCTTAAGGTTCTAACTATCTCTTCTGATAAAATATATTGTGAACAGTAGGAGAGGAATGTTCAAGTAGAAAAGGGTCCAACCCAATGGTTGGCTAAAGAGTATTACGGATTTTGTAGCTTCTATCTGTTGGTGTAGCGGAAGTACCCTCACAATTGATTGTACTACGGATGGCATGCTTTGTAGTGGGAAGAACAGACCCGAGAGCAACATCAGTGGAAAGGATATAAAGAGTGACATTAGGATGGCTATACCTTCGTTTTCCGCGGCATCACCTATGAGCATGCCTATGAGAGAGTTTGTTATCGATACCAATAATATGAGTTTGAGTACTTCTATTAAATTGAAGCCCAGTGAAGCACCTGCAAGTAAGAATATGACGAAAAGAAGAACAAACACTATTGTAGATAGTATGAAGAAGAAAAGTATCTTTGAAAATATGTATGTTAGGACCG
>JAKOPB010000126.1 GCA_022257805.1 Nanobdellati archaeon | reverse complement strand
TGGTAGTCTTCCTTGAGATAGACGTCAGTGGAAGGTGTTTTTATGGTTTTTCTCGCATCCACAACCTCTATAAGCCTCGGAAGTCCCTGTGTAATCTCAACTCCCTGGGCCGATCCAGCAACATGGTATGTTCGCATTGTCATCTGAGTAGCCGGCTCGGAAATTGACTGTGCTGCAACTACGCCTATGGCCTCTCCGGGCTCAAATCTACAGCTCTTATAGGACTTCTTGGTATTCTCTATAAGTTCATCTGCTTCCGATTCTGTCATTTCCTCTTCTTCCATCTTTTCCAGAAGCCTGTCTCTGACCTTCTTCGGAAGGTCTTCTTCAAGTTTTTCAACTTTCTTTTTATAATCCATTGATATCAGTCCAGTTCTATGGGAACCTCTCCTTCTTTGCTTTTAGCAGGATCCACTCCGTCCTCGCCTGGAGTGAACTGTACTATGACCTTCCTGTTGTCCCTCACAGTTCCGTCGGGTTCGACCTTTAGATCCTGGAGTGCATTGACCAGTCTTCTCTCCATGTAACCACTCTTTCTGGTCCTGAGGCTTGTATCCATAAGACCCTCTCTGCCGTTCATGACCAGGAAGTAAAACTCCTCTGGTGATAAACCCTTTCTGAAGGAAGAACGGATAAATCCATGTGCTTCTGGAGACAGCTCGCCTCTATCAAACAAAGACAGCGTCCTCTTTTTGTATCCTCGGTGTATCCTCTCGCCCTCGAGGGTCTGCTGACCAACTACACCAGCTATCTGTGAAAGCTGTACCATACCACCTCTGGCACCTGACTTTGCCATGACCACAGCAGAACTGTTCTGTGGTAGATCATCACCGACGATCTCGTTGGCAGAGTTCTGAACCTCACCGAGTCTTCTGCTTATATGGGACTCGAGTGACTCCTCCGAAGACTGTCCCGGGAGTTGCTTGACTTGACCCTCTTCAAAATTATCTATAAGATCCTTCACATCCTCCTCCGCTTCTACAATCATATTCTCTATCTTTTCTCTGGAATCCTCCGGTATATCAACATCGGAAACGCTCATGGTAAATCCTCTCCTGTCGAGGTATTCGAGAGAGAGTCTGCTGACATGGTTCAAAAAGTCCTTCGCCTCCTCACTTCCGTACTTTCTTTCTATCTTCTCGGTGATCTTTCCTGCAAAGGAACCAACTGCAGCTTCATCGATCCTACCCTGTTTAAGATCACCGTCCTCAATTATCACCTTTTCATTTCCTGTTTCAGGTTCAAAGGCCAGTGTTATATCCCGGAGGAATGTAGAAAATACTTCCTTTCCTGTGAGTGTATCAGAATCCAGTGAAACATCCTCCATACCGGCCTGAGTTATAAGCTCCTGGGCCTCTTTCCGTGTAAACTCAACATCGTCACCTGTGAGAAGGTAGAGACCGGA
>JAKOPB010000020.1 GCA_022257805.1 Nanobdellati archaeon | reverse complement strand
GAGGAATGTAGAAAATACTTCCTTTCCTGTGAGTGTATCAGAATCCAGTGAAACATCCTCCATACCGGCCTGAGTTATAAGCTCCTGGGCCTCTTTCCGTGTAAACTCAACATCGTCACCTGTGAGAAGGTAGAGACCGGACACATGGTCCTGTGTACAGCCTATTATGGGCCCACCGAATCTGGGACTCCGAAGGTTTTCCTGAACCAACATCAGTTCTTCTGCCTCGGCTCTTGCCTCCGCGGTCTGTGAAACATGCATATTCATCTCATCACCGTCGAAGTCAGCGTTGTACGGATCACAGACACAGAGATTTAATCTGAAAGTCTTCCAAGGCATTATCCTGGCACGATGTGCCATGAGGCTCATGCGATGAAGAGAAGGCTGCCTGTTGAAAAGAACAACGTCACCGTCTTGGAGATGCCTCTCCACTGTGAAGCCACTTTCAAGCTCTTCGGCTATCTTTTCACAGTTTTCCGCAGTTATCTTCTTCTTTCCTCCGTCAGGCCTCACAAGATAGTTGGCACCCGGATGTTCCTCGGGACCGTTCTTGACCAACCTCTTGAGATCCTTAAGATTATCGTCTCTGGCCTTCTCAGGTATAGTTATCTCAACGGCTATCTCTTCGGGAACGCCGACCTCATTTATAGATATGTTGGGATCGGGTGAAATAACCGTTCTTGACGAGAAGTCAGCTCGCTTGCCTGCGAGGTTTCCACGGAATCTTCCTTCCTTACCCTTTAGCCTCTGTGCCAAAGTCTTCAGTGCCCGTCCACTCCTATGTCTAGCCTGTGGAACGCTTGAAAGGTTGTTGTCGAAGAATGTCGATACGTGGTACTGAAGAAGCTCCCAGAGATCGTCTATTATAAAATCAGGGGCGCCGATTTCGATATTATCTGCAAGCCTCTGATTTATTCTGATAAGGTCCACGAGCTTATGTGTTAAATCGTCTTCGGATCTCTGACTGGATTCAAGTGTAATAGAAGGTCGCATGGTTACCGGAGGAACAGGAAGTAAAGTCAGTACAAGCCACTCGGGCCTACCTCCTTCAAGATCAAATATTTTAGCGGTTTCGTCGGATATGCCCTCGAACCACTCCCTTATCTCCTCAGGATTGATCTGCTTACCGCCAACAGTAAAGTTATGAGGTCTCTGCCTCTTTACCTTGTCCTGTTCCGCATCGCAGTGCGGACATTTCTTTCTCTTCTTCAGATACAGGTTGTGGAGAGGATCTTCCATTTCCTCCATCTCATCCCGACTAGCAAGAGGTTCATGGCATTCCTGACAAGTTGCCCTTAAAAGCTTGTATATAGTTTTGACGTACCTCACATGAACAACCGGTCTCGAGAGGTCTATATATCCGAAATGTCCTGAACAGGAGCCTATGCTTCCGCCACAAGTCCTGCACTTCATCCCAGGATCTATAACTCCCATTCTGGGATCCATAACCCCGCCCTCGGCAGGGTAACCACTTTTATCGTAGAGCTCAGGTTCAGTTATCTCGGCAACTGCCATCTTCTTTATATGCTGCGGTGAAAGTATACTGAACTTTATTTTGTCTATCTTCGTAGGCATTATACCTCCTCCTTGACATCAAGTTTTGGATATATTACCATGGATTTAAGCTCGTCGAGCAGTAACTTGAAGGCGTAGCTCATTGGAACCTCTTCCACATCACTCTCCTTGCACATAGGACACACAACTTCGCCCTTGCTCTCATCTTCTACCGCAACCACGCCACACTTCTTACATACAGGAAGCACAACTTCATCGGAGGAAAATCTCTCCTTAAGGGTCATGGAAGCACCGTGGCCTATAAAGCAGTCCTTCTCCATTTCACCAAGCCGTAGACCACCTTCCTTTGCTCTGCCCTCGGTGGGTTGTTTTGTAAGAAGGGTAACAGGACCCCTGGATCTGGCATGTAGCTTATTGGAAACCATGTGCTCAAGTTTTTCATAGTAAACAACGCCCATGAAAATCTCTGCTTCCATCTTTTCACCGGTTGCTCCGTTGTAAAGTACCTCTTTCCCGTCGGATCTGAAACCAAGATTTTTAAGCTTTTCTCTTAGATTTCCTTCTTCCTCGCCGGAGAAAGCCGTTCCGTCCACTTTTTCCCCATCAAGGGCTCCTATCTTACCAGAAAGTATCTCAAGTAACTGGCCCACTGTCTGTCGGGACGGTATACCATGCGGATTTAGTATAATATCAGGAGTTATTCCATCACTTGTGAAGGGCATATTCTTTCCAGGTTCCAGCAGTCCTATCACGCCCTTCTGACCGTGTCTCGTTGCAAACTTATCGCCTAGCTCGGGAACTCTCTGCTCCCTAAGCGTAACCTTAACCAGCTTGTTCCCGTCCTCTGTCTCTGATAAAAGAACCTTATCGGCAACACCACCTTCGCCATGTCGAACCGTAACCGAGGTCTCCCTCCTGTTCTGTATTCCTGTAACAAACTCCCCTGTACCCATAAATCTCAGAGGCGAGGTCTTACCGACCAAAACATCACCGCTTTCGACCGCTACTTCAGGCGGCACTACACCGTCCTCTGCGAGGTGAGAATAGGCGTCCTCTGACCTGTAACCTCTGACATCTTTATCTGGAATCATTAGCTCATCCTCCTGACCACCGGAATACTTCTGTTTCTCTGCATCGTAGGTCCTGAAGAAGTAGCTTCTTCCGAAACCTCTCTCCACACTGTCCTGGTTAACAATTAAAGCGTCCTCTATGTTGAATCCCTTGTAGGACAGCAGTGCAACAACCACGTTCTGTCCCAGTGGATGTTTCTCAAGTTCCAGGGCTTCTTCGGACTGCGTGGTTACAATGGGTGTCTGAGGATACGAAAGAAGGTTGCTTTTCGTATCGGCTCTAAGAGGATAGTTTGCACTGTAGAAGCCGAGAGTCTGACCAACCATCTTCGCACCGTAGCTTATTCTGTCACCCCTGTTATGCTCAGGGAAAGGTATAAGAGAAGCATTCAATCCAAGTATGTTGGCAGGGTGGATTTCCACATGAGTATGTTTATCTGTTAGCTCTTCGTCTGAAGGAGCAACAAGTAGATCCTCTTCTTCGGCCGCGTCTATCCATTCAATTATACCTTCATCTATCAGATCGCTCCAACACATATCCCCTTCCTGAATGCTCTCTATATGCTCATCTTCGAGAAGAGGTTCACCGTCTTCGACCCTGACCAGAGGTCTTCTCACACGGCCCGAGTCGGTATTTATTCTTATATTGTCCTCGTCCTCGTTGAATCTTACATTAAACCCATTGGGTATAGATCCCTTTCTTCTCTTATCCTTAACTTCTCCTACCAGCTCTTTGGGCTGCTCGGTGGTGCCCATAAACTTTCCATTCAAAAAAACGTCTGTCATATTATCTATTCCTCTATCTTTGTTTTGAGTTTTTCAAGTTCCTTCTCAACATTTTCTTTTCCAAGACCCGTTGATATAGAAGCCATGACAGCCAGGTACTTTCTCAAACCGATCGTGGGACCTTCCGGTGTCTGTGTCGCACCAAGTCTTCCCCAGTGGGTTGCATGTAGCTGTCTGGCATCGAAATGCTCCTGCTGTGTAGAAAGAGGCGAGGTAACATTTCTGAGATGTGATAGCGTCTTGATATAATTAGTTCTCTCCAGTCTCTGTGAAACACCGCTTCTCCCTCCCACCCAGAGACCGGTGGCAAAGGCCGACTGTATCTGACCGGTAAGCATATCGGATTCGACAACAGTGTTTATGGTCGGTACCTTTCCTCTTCTGGCTATCTTCTTATAGTTGTATTTTATCCTTGAAATAAGACCGACCCTTCCCAGGAGCTTGCTTCTCAGCAGTATCTCAAGTAGTTCGGAGCTGGTTCTGATACGCTTGTTCCTGTAATGGTCTATGTCGTCTGGCTCAAGAAAACCATTGGCCACGTACAGAATTTTCTTTGCACATCTCCCAAGATACTTTGCCTTATTTAGCCTGTCCTTTTCGTCCTGGCTTATATGAGGAAGAAGGTACTTGTCTATTACTTCACCGGCCCTTTCTTTCCTGTATTCTTTTTCGGAAACATTCATACCTTTGCCTATGTAATCAAGTGCTTCTTCTGTATCAGAGACGTCGGTCTCGTACAGGTTCGCATAGATCTCCTCCTGGTATTCCTCCTCACCTGTTATAGATTCCACGATCTCCTTGTCGGTTTCGAGACCAAGTGCCCTCATAACAACTACGAGAGGTGTTTTTCTTACGTTTGCAAATGATATGGTTAGAAGACCGTCTCTTTTCTTGTTGATAGTATGTCTCTGTCCCCAACCCCTTCTTTCTGAGTTTATCCTTGCGGAGTACTCTATTTTCTTCTTGTCCTTTTTCTCGACTATCACTCTGTTGGGAGCCACCTCTTCAAGAAGCATCAAAACTCTCTCGGTGCCGTTTATTATGAAATATCCTCCCAGGCCATCCGGATCCTCACCAACTTCAATCAGTTCTTCGTCGCTCATCTCTGAAAGAGGGCATTTTTTGGACCTCACCATTATAGGAAGTTCTCCTATCTTAACCTCCTTCTGTTCATGAACCTCCCCATCGGCCTTTGTAGTCATCTCAAGAAAAAGCGGTGCCGAATAGGTTATATCCCTTAATCTGGCTTCCTTAGGAAGTATCTGTCTTAGGCTTCCATCGGCTTCTTTAACGGAAGGTTTACCTACCCTGACGTCACCTAGATCTATTACGAAGTCACCTAGCTTCTCGGACTCGGGTTCAATTGTGCCTATGCCGTCTATTATAGACTGGATCCTCTCGTCTACGAACCTGTTGTAGGCCTCTATTTGATACTGTGCAAATCCCTTCTCTGTTTTAAAGGCCTCTAAAAGAGTCTGAAATCTGGTTTTTTTCATGGAAGCCACGGTTATTTTTCCTTTACAACGAGCCTGTAGTAAACGGCTTCGCCCGCTGTAGGACTATTCCTTTTAATTTTCAAGACATCCCCCACGGAGGCTTCAATCTCCTTGACCACAGGATCTGTGTCATAGATTTTCGGAAGCTGCTGCTCCTTTATATCCAACTCGTCCAACAACCTTTCTTTCTCTTCTGAAGAAAGAATCTCATGCTCCGGTACCCTGTCGTGGTCCGTTACGTTGTAATCCTTACTCATATTCTCCCCGAATTTCACACAAAATACATACCCTACCCTTTAGAGAAAGTCTCATAAACTGGTAATTCCCATTATGGATTAACATTTATAAAGGTTTTGGTCTGTTTTCATAGACTATCAACGAATTTTATGGGCCCGACGGGATTTGAACCCGCGACTCCTGGGTTTCTTTCATCATCGACGTAAAGTCTAGCACTTTTAACATAAGTTAAAAGCCCAGTGCTCTGCCAGACTGAGCTACGGGCCCATCTTTTGATCCGCGGTTTCAACAAACTTCTCGAAAGATCTACCACGTGTCCTCTCCACCTGGCTTGGAAACAGGCAGTTTGGATACATACGGGTACAGTTTTTCTTGTTCGAATCAATACTGTGACACCGGGATCGGGACATACCAACAAACCTCGTCTGTAATGGCGCCGCGACCGGGATTTGAACCCGGGTCAGAGCCTCGACAGGGCTCTATGCTGAGCCACTACACCATCGCGGCATACGGACATAACATTCTTGTCGTGAACCTTTTAAGTATTTATCCTTTCAGAGAAAGCAAGGCAGGAATAACGGCTGGCAGCGTCCTGACTTTCCCCTCTTATCGAGGATACTGGTCAAATCGCTGGAGGGCTTTTCTTCCGTGTTCGGATGGGTACGGGAGTTGCCCCTCCGCTTTGGCCGCCAGCCTTACTAGTCGTTGAGTCCAAACTTTTTAAATCTTTTCTTTTTTGTCCGCAAAAGAAGCAAATCTATACGCCCAATCTTACCCTGGAAGAAGATCTTTCGAATGTCCTGCTACCCACTGCTCCCCTTACCTTGGCCTCGGGGAAGATAAGTTCATCGATGGACTCTACGAGAACCTTTACCTTGTAATGGATTACTCTGCTATCGCCGGAGTCCAGATCACCGAGCTTCCACCGAAGAATGGTCTCATCGTCCTTCCTCTCTATACTGGGTTCAAGCGTGTCGAAATCTTCCAAGACTCTGGTCACAGAAGGCGCCGAATCCTCAAGAATAACGTTCTTTGCAGTACCAAAAATGCGGTTCTTGACATGCAGAGAAACTGTCAGGATTCTTTTATCCTCGGAAACCTCGCTTTCAACCACCTCCTTCTTTACGACGGGTGTCTTCATGTACAGGTATATCCTGAATACTATGAGAAGCAGGAGAACAACAAGGACGTATAGAGGCCAATATGTAACTTCGTAGCTCATCTGGGCAGACTGACCCGGCTCAAGTTCCACTGTCCAAATGTACATCGTTGAAAGTCCTTCCTTTATCACTTCGGCGTCTTCGGCCGTCGAAAGTAAAGAAATCGGGAAGATTATACTCTTCTCTATATCTCTCTCTTCTACCACATTGCCCCGGTTCTCAGCATGTATCTTGCTGGTCCTGGTGATATATCTACCATCGGAGGTCTCGTATGTTTCATAGTCAGTTACCTCGATTACATCGAAGAAGGCTTCACCGGATTCTATTGTATGACCTGCGCCTCTGACTTCGTACACCACTTTATACTCTCCAGGGGACTGATATTCATCCAAATCCACCGAGGCTTCAACTGTTTTGCTTTTCCCGGTTTCCAGATCGAACTCCGAGAGTTGGGATCCAACCAAACTGTCATCTTTGTAGATCTCTATGTAGAATTCACCATCGTCAAAATCCTTCGTACCGTCGTTCTCAACCGTAATAAAGGCAGAAACTTGATCCTCGGGTCCATATTCCGCTCTCTCGATATAAAACGACTCGAAGTGCATCGAGTAGTCCCTCAGAACTATGAAGCAAAGACTCTCGCTGGTGGAAACAATGGGTTCATTCTCGGTACTGACCCTGAAATCCATATTGTACTCCCCAAGTTCTACTCTGCGGGGAGCATCGACCCTTATCACCGATGTTCCGGTATCACCGGACTCAAGTCTCATTATGCTGTTGGTGATGGAGGTCCATGTAGAAAATTCATGCGGCACTCTTACCCTGAATATGTCGCTTCTTTCTCTGTTGTTAGTTATGTTTACCTCGTACTCGTAGGGGAGGATTTTACACGTATCTCTTTCCTCAAAATCTATTCCTATCTCTGCCAGTGCAGAAGGAGACAGTAGGACAAATACGGCAATCAAAGAGAGGATAAACGCAGCTTTGTTCAAGTTACACACCAACATTAACTTCGTGTTTATAGTAAATAAAGATTAGGCGCTTCACTTCTTGAACTTCGCTGCCCT
>JAKOPB010000089.1 GCA_022257805.1 Nanobdellati archaeon | reverse complement strand
TTGTGGGTATTAATTTTGGGGTGGTAAGCAACTCCTACTGGGACAACATAACCACGGGGCAGAGCACTTCTGACGGCGGTGAGGGAAAATACACGTACCAGATGACGCTGGAGGATACATTCCAGCCAGAATGGGACTTTACCGGTACCTGGCAGATCGATGAGTGGGAAACATACCCCTGTTTGCACTGGCAGGACGAGTGTCCTGAGGCACCGGAGCAGGAGCTGACTGTAGAGGTTGAAGGTGAAGGTGCGGTGGGTATCGAGTGGGATGAAGACGGATCGGAACAGAGGATTGTAGAAGAATATGATAAGTTCCATATCCTAGGCGGGATCGAAGTGGATTTGAGGGCTGTTCCGGACGGGAACTGGGAATTTGCTGAATGGTTTGAAGCACTTAGGTTCGAATGTCTGGAGCATCAGGACGAAGATAAATGCGGAGACCAGGTTATCGTGCCTGGCGGTCTGAGTTCGTACTCTGAATACAGCTTGGCCTTCTGGTTTGTCCAGGACGAGAAACCTGACGTTTGGCACTACCTGATGGACACGAGAGATGAAGGGGCTGAGTCGCCCTGGGAGGACTTCTGGGGTCCGGCCTACGATGGATCCGATATAAGTACTACAGCAGGTACAGAAGTCCCGGAAACGGAGTACGAAACCGGTAGGTGGAATCATCTGGTCATAACCAGCGATGGCTCAAATACTTATGCTTATCTTAACGGGGAACTTGAGCACACAGTGGATGATGTCGAGGAGATAGATCTAGGAGATGAGTTCCGGATCGGAAACAGATTCTCTGAAGATGAGGCCTGGATCGGCAAAATAGGCGATGTCCGCATATACGGCAGGGCACTTGAAGAAAGTGAAATCGGTGGTCTGAGCGAAAGCAAATACTTGGAGCTGGGTGACGAGATAGCCTGGTGGAAGATGGATGAGGGAGATGGTAACACGGTCTCTGATCTTTCAGGTAACCAAAACCACGGGTCTATAGAAGGTGCTGACTGGATGCTCGGATCGCCTGAAAACAGAGAGATATCTCTAGTTATGGAGAACAATATAGAAGCAACTGCAATTTTCGAGGAAAGGCATAACCTTACTGTAAATGCGACGCCAGAATACGGTGGAAATGTCACCGTGGAATGGGAAGACTCCGATGGTGGACTGGTGGAGGAAACCGTGGAGGACGAGGAGACGTTTGAAATTGCAGAAAACACGGAGGTCGAACTTAAGTCAGAATCTTCTGATGGTTGGGAGTTCGACGGATGGACAGGAGATGTTTTTGAAGGTACGGATGAGATAACTGTTGCTATGGACGAAGATAAAACGATAACAGCAAACTTCGAGGGAGAGAAACATGAGCTCACTGTGTACATAGACGAAGGAGGTTCGGTCGAGGTCGACGGTACGGAAGTTTATGGTGAATGGACTGGAAAGGTTGAAGACGGAGATACAGTCGACCTGGAAGCGAAGGTAGAGAGTGGCTATGAATTTACAGGCTGGACCGGAGACTACGAAAGCGATGACAAAGATATAAACATTGTTATGGATGAAGACAAAACTATCTGGGCGGGTTTCAGTATTTTAGGACACTGTCAAATCGTGATATGTGGACCGGGTGATGTGTGCGATGAGAGGACGATAGGGTGTTGATATGAAAAAAGGAGTTTCAACCGTGTTCGAATATATGTTACTGGTACTCATGGCAATTTCTATAGCTAGCGGAGCTGCGGTATGGTTAATTAGAACAGGCGAAGAGACTAGAGAAGACTTTGAAGAAGCAATCGATGAAGAAAACATAAGGTTTTACATAAGCGATGTAGAACGAAACGGCGGAGAAATGAACGTAACGATAGTTAACAACGGCCGGTTTTCGATACCGGCAGAAGAAATAAGAGCATTTTACGAAGGAGATTTGAAGGAAAATATAGAACAGATCGAAGGCCAGGATCCAATACCCCCAGGAGAGTCTGCTACTTTCAGAATAGAAAATGATTTCTAGGAGCTGGCGAACTTCGCAAGAAGTGCCTCCAGCTGGATCTGTTCGTCTGCACCCTCATCCAAACGGAACTCGTACTCTCCCATACTTTCGATAAGCCTTACCTTCCTCTTCTCGTCTATATCGAGGTCGTAAAGTTGGCGGTGCATTTCTTTTATTATGTCCATACCTGAAATACCCTTTTCAAGAAGCAGTCCCTGGAGATCGTCTCTTGCATCAGTAAATTTACCATCGAGGGCTTTGCTCAGTATACTCTCTATGGCCTGTGGTTTGGCCTGGGAAGATACCTCGTAAACAACGTCCCCGGTTACTTCCTTCCCGGTTGCTGAAACGGATTGAAGTAGATTTATGGATTTCCTGAGATCGCCCCTGGTCACCGAATAAACAGCATCCAGACCGCTGT
>JAKOPB010000136.1 GCA_022257805.1 Nanobdellati archaeon | reverse complement strand
TGATAGGTCCCGCCTCCGTTCTGGGAGTACACTTTCGCTCCCTTCCTGGAGAGCAGTTCTATCTCGCCGCTAAGGACGATGGACAGAGCTTTTACGCTTCTGTTGGAAAGTTGTTTTTCGAGCCTATCGGCCTTTTCTTTTGACAACCCGGCCGCCTGGGTTTCTTCTTTCGTTTTTGTTTCAGACATGGTAATCACATCACTCTAAACTCAGCGTGATTATCCATGTCGTAGAAGAAACACAAGGGAATAGGCTCGAATCTGTCCATGGAAAAATCTAGAATCTGAAAAAAATGAGCTGCAGAGTACCTTACACCGTGGGCGGGAGGGTTAAATTGCCACAAATCCGCTGCCAATAACGGATTTAAGGCCGTGCCGAGGGGCATTTATCCCTTCCTCCCGCTTAATACCGTACTCAAAGCTGTATCTTTTAACTTTATAGACACTTCGATATACTATTGTTTAGATCGGGCCGAGATACCCTATTTTTTACGACATGTGTGGTTATTTTGCCCATGTTTTGTTCTTCTTCTAGTGGACAAGAATCACTGGAGGTGGAAATGATGATGTCGCATTCCTGTAATTTTCCGACATCTTTGCCTGTTAATCATCTTTTTGAATGCGTAAAAAAAGAGAGGGTAATCCCCTCTCAATATCTCACATCGAACTCTTTCCTGATCAATTCCCTGACCTTATCCTCAGGCGTCAATTCGTTTGCAAAGTCAGTCCAGCCACCCTGGTATGTTCTCCGGATCTGCCAGACCATCTGGTTGGTCTGCCTGTACTGGACCTCCTTCTCCATCATTTTACCGCAATTCTTGACTTTCACCTTGACAGATCCTCTGTTGAGCACTTGAATAGGATCCTGAACATCACTGATAGTCAATCTCTGCACCCCCTGTCGAATCTGCTGTCGTATTTCTCTCCGATACTGACTTCTGCTTTGGGATATTCTTCAACCCGTTCCCTGATGGTCTCTTCTGTCGGATCTTTCCAGATGTAGAGATCATCTTCCACGTCGTGGATCAGTATTCCTCTATCCTTGTTGTAGAGAAGATATCTCACGTAGGGAGTCCAGGCAAGGGGTTCGAAGCCCCTGTCAGTAAGACTCCACAGCTCGTCCACTCTATCGGACCTGTATATT
>JAKOPB010000081.1 GCA_022257805.1 Nanobdellati archaeon | reverse complement strand
TCTCAGCCCATCGTGGTCTACAGGGAGACGGTCAAGGGCGAAAGTGATACCTTTGAAGGTAAGAGCCCCAACAAGCACAACAAGTTCTATTTCGAGGTAGCTCCTCTGGACGATGATGTGTATAAGGCTATAGTCGAAGGTGATATAGAGGAGGGAGAATACAAGGGCAAGGACAGTGATCTTGCAAACAAGTTAAAGGACCTGGGGATGGACGATAATGACGCCGAAGGAGTTGAACTCATAAAGGAGAAGAATATATTCACTGATGCGACCAAGGGTATTCAGTACCTGAACGATACCATAGAACTCGTTCGAGAGGCCGTAAGTAAGATAATAGACGAGGGCCCTCTGGCAAGGGAGCCTTGTTCCAAGATACTGATAAGGCTTGTTGATGCAAAGCTACACGAGGATGCCATTCACAGGGGTCCAGCACAGGTAACGCCCGCTGTGAGAAGTGCAGTCAACAATTCGATTCTGACTTCAAACGCAACCCTACTGGAGCCGAAGCAGATTCTGCGGGTAGAATCTCCACAGGAGCATATGGGAAACGTCATGACCGAGGTCCAGAACAGGAGAGGTGAGGTTATAAACGTCGATACCGAGGAGGGCGTCGCAGTTCTTACTGTCAAACTACCCGTGGAGGAGATGTTTGGCTTCGAGGGAGAACTTAAATCTTCCACGGAGGGCAAGGGCTTCTACTATCTGAAGGATGTTCTCTTCGAGTATATGCCCGACAGTCTCAGGAATGAAAGGATAAAGGACATCAGGGAGAGGAAAGGTCTCGGAAGGGAAATTCCTCAACCAGAGGCGTGAAGCTTATAAACTAGTATTTATAAAGGAAGAACACATATTACAAAAGGGTATAATTTCATAGTCTAAAGGAGGTGTGAATATGGCAGACAAACCACATTTGAACCTGGTCACGATAGGTCATGTAGACCACGGCAAGTCCACACTGTTAGGGAGACTGCTCTACGATACAGGAAATCTACCGGACAAGGAGTACAAGAAGCTGGAAGAAGCAGCGAAGGAAGCAGGCAAGGAGACCTTTGCCTTTGCTTTCGCTATGGACAACCTGAAGGAGGAGAGAGAAAGAGGCGTGACGATCGACGTCATGCACACGGAGTTCGACACAGACAACTACCACTTCACGGTCATCGATGCACCTGGCCATAGAGACTTCGTGAAGAACATGATCACGGGAGCTTCTCAGGCCGATGCAGCCATGCTTGTTGTCTCAGCAAAGGACGGTGTGCAAGACCAAACGAAGGAGCACAGCTACCTGGCAAAGGTTCTTGGTGTTAGTGAGCTCATAGTTGCTATCAACAAGATGGACACGGTCGACTACTCGGAGGACAAGTTCAAGGAAGTGAAGAAGCAGGCCACGGATCTATTGAAGAGCATTGGTTTCAAGACCGATGATATACCATTTGTACCGGTATCAGCCTACTACGGCGACAACGTAGCTGAACCCAAGGACGAAATGGACTGGTACGATGGACCTACAATCCGTGAGCTACTGGACGGTCTTGAAGAGCCCACAAAGCCTGTTGACAAGCCTATGAGGATCCCTATCCAGGACGTTTACACCATTACAGGTGTAGGTACGGTTCCTGTAGGTAAAGTAGAAACAGGTAAGATCAAGAAGGGCGACAAAGTTCTGTTCTTGCCTTCCGATGCGACAGGAGAAGTCAAGTCGATTGAGATGCACCACAACGAAGTAGATGAGGCACAGGCCGGTGACAACATAGGCTTCAACACCAGAGGAATTTCCAAGGAGGACATCAAGAGAGGAGACATTGCATGCAGTCCAGACGATCCTGTTACTGTAGCGAAGGAGTTCAGAGCCCAGATAATCGTCATGGAGCATCCCAACGTTATCGCCGAGGGATACACGCCTGTTTTCCACTGCAACACTGCGCAGATCGCTTCGAAGTTTATTGACCTCGAGAAAAAGGTCGACTCAAAGACCGGTGAGACGCTAGAAGAGAATCCAGACTACCTGAAGACAGGTGATTCAGCAGTGGTCAAGATCAAGCCTACAGAACCAATGGCGCTTGAAGAACAGGGCGAGTTCCCAGAACTTAGTAGGTTCGCGATCAGGGACATGGGTAAGACCGTGGCTGCAGGAATCTGCATAGAAGTTACCGAAGAGGCCTAAAACCACCTTCAATTTTTATTTTACTTTAATTATCTATTTGCTTTTTCTGTTCCTGGTACACCAAAAGCTATTTAAATTCTAACATTCCAAAAACGTATGCCGTGATAGTATGCCAGGAAAGGCGAGGATAAATTTGGCCGGAAAGGACCATGGGGTTCTGGAAGAAATCTGTTCCAGAATTACGAGTATTGCAGAGAAATACGGTGTTGCTTATTCCGGTCCTATACCGCTTCCAACCAAAAAACTGAGGGTTCCTGTGATGAGGACACCCTCCGGTCAGGGAACAGGACATGGGAATGCGACTTGGGATCACTACGAGATGAGGATTCACAAGCGCCTTATAGAAATGGAGGCAAACAAGCGTGCCCTGAGACGTATAATGGGAACCGAGATTCCTGAAGAGGTCAACATCGAGATAGAGCTTGAGGATT
>JAKOPB010000010.1 GCA_022257805.1 Nanobdellati archaeon | reverse complement strand
TCGTGGAAGAAACTTGTTGACCTCGACGAAAACGAGAAGAAGGAACTTGCATCGGCTATGATAAAGAAGAGGGTGAGAAACGGCGTGGACGAACCAGAGGAGGTCTTCGGTAATACTTATACACTCTCATGTTTCGATGGGAAGTTCAGGGACGCAAGAGAACTGTCGACGACCTTTAACGCCTGTGGGAGGATGGAACAGGGTTGTGTGGGTGTTATGGCTTGTCTTGGAGACGAAGGTGCGATGACAGAGATGGAGGGTATAGTTAAAGGCTACAAGAGGACTCTGGGTAAACTCATTCGTACAGTAAGGAACAAAGACGATATGGTTAAAAAGAGGAACGGATTTAATATTATGGATGGTAGAGGGAAGATACCTGAGAACTTTATAGGTACGATATGCTCCATACTCCAGTCTGATGTCTCTGAGGACAGGGTCTTGGTGGGCCTTACCGAATCCGAGAACGACAGGGTGAAGATCTCTATCAGGGTCCCCGATGACGTGGAGTTCAACGTGGGAGAGATCGTCGATCAGATATCCGAGGAGATGGAAATCGACGGTGGAGGCCACGACAAAGCCGGTGGAGGTTACGTCTTGGAAGATGATGCCGATGATTTTCTAGTTTTATTAGAGGAAGAGATACAGTCGGCAGATTGAGAAAATCTTTTTAAATGTTAGCCCCAAAGTATGAGGGGAAACTATGGCAAAGGATGGCCAGTTAAGGGGAAAAGAGTGGTACACTCTGAAGGCACCCGAGATGTTTGGTGGAGGTACCATGGGAGAGATTCCTGCCTCCACAGAAGAAGCTGTCAAAGACAGGACCGTTGAGGCAGGGGCAACCGACCTGCACAGCAGTTCAAAGAAGTACTACTTCAAGGTAAAGATGAGAGTGGATGAGGTTGATGGCAAGACCTGTAAGACCAAGTTTATAGGTCACGATTCCTCTCGGGATTACCTGACAAGGATAGTACGGAAAAGAAGTAAAAGGGTCGATGAGATAACCAGGGTTGAAACAAAGGACGGTGTCGAGATGAGGGTTAAGACTGTCTGTGCGACTATAAAGCCCGTCGGTGCCTCGACACAGACTTCCATCCGTAAGAAGGTTAGCGAGGTCCTCAAGAAAGAGGCCTCTGAAAAGGATATCGAGGACTTTGTCAAGGATATCTTCATGGACAGATTACAGAAAAAGGTAAAAACCGAAGCCGACAGGATCTATCCTCTGAGGGAGATAGAATTCAGGAAGACCGAAGTAGTTGAGTAGAGTCTGTAATATATTCTTTAAAATAACAAATTTTTTAAACTAGGGGTACACTTCTTAGTGTGGGGTGATTAAATGAGCGCTGCCGCAAAACTTGTACTGGGCGTTATCGTAATCCTGATTGGTCTCTGGCTCTTACTTCCTGCAGGCATTGTTTCCGAAGTGAAACCCGAAGGAGGAATTACGGGGATGCTTGACTGGTGGGGACCTTTCACTACAGTGGTTATGGGTATGATTCCACCCTTTTTGATAGTGGTTGGAATTTTAGTGGTATGGATAGAGGCCGAGGAGATGAAAGCGCCAGAAGTTCCTGAAATCGAGGAAGATTTCGACATAGAAAGCGATGACGAAGAAGAGGAAAAGGAGTAGTGAAACTCCCTCCGCTTTTTATTTTTCCGTCAGTATTTTTACTATGTCGCCATTTTTGAGAGTGTGATTTGCGCCTATTTTTCTTCCTGATCTAGTGTCTATCGCACCTATGAAGTCCTCTCCTATGTCACTGTGGACCTTATAAGCCAGGTCTTCTGCTGTCGAACCTTTCTCAAGTAGGATGGCATCTGGAAGAATGTTTCCACTTTTATCCGTGTATCTGTTTTCGTCTTCTACAGGATACACAACGATCATATCGAGCAGATCGAAGACCGATCTGTTCACGGCCTCCTGTACACCGGTTGATCCGTGCCTGTCTAGTATTCCTTTAACGAAATCAAGTGCCTTCTTTTCTTTGTCTTCTAGATCTTTCCCACCGACTATATCAAATTTACTCTGGCCAGGCGTGTAGTTCACCTTACCCTGTTTTGAGGCATTGCGCAGTGCGAGCTCCGCCTCGGCGCAACAGGGTACTATATCTACATCCGTTCTTTTCTGTAACCTCTCAAGGTTTTCCTCGGCTCCAGGTAGATCTATCTTATTGGCAGCTATTATCATCGGTTTTGTCCTTTTCCTGAGCTCGGTGGCGAACTTTCTTATATCTTCTTCACTCCATTTCCCGGGAATGTCGGTATCGAGTTTCGTCTCCTTTACGACCTTCCGTATGTCTTCTCTGCTTATCTTCAGTCCCGAGAACCTTTCAAGAAGCTGTTCCTCGAAATCCTTGCTCTCCAGTTCTATGCTCGATGAGAACTTCTTCCATTCTCTTTTGAAGATATCCTCGTACCAGAAATCCAACTCTCTCTCGAGGAACTCTATGTTTCCGTACGGGTCGTATCCTTCCGTTGGTTCACCCTCTGCATCCGTTCTTCCTGAGATGTCCAGGACATGTATCAGCACATCGGCTTCACGCAGATCGTCCAGAAACTGGTTTCCCAGGCCGCGGCCTTGATGTGCATCGGGAACCAGTCCTGCTACATCCAACATCTTAACAGGGACAAACCTTGTTCCATCTACGCATCTCCCGTTCGGGTCACAAGAAACTTCGAGCTCTTTACACGGGCAGTCTGTGGTTACGTATCCCACGCCTCTGTTGGCTTCTATCGTAGTGAATGGATAGTTGTTTATCTCTATGTCTGCGAGAGTGCATGCCTTCATGAAGGTCGACTTTCCTGTATTCGGCGCGCCTACGAGTCCGACCTGCATGTTTTAACTTTCCGAGGTTAAGTATATAAAACGGGAGGTATAGAATTTAGTGGTTGAAGAATTCCATGGACCCTGTTCGATTTAAACTTTAATAAATATGGGTCCTCAATACCTATAGGGGTTCTCAGGGTAGGTGATACCATGAAAGCTGCAGTATGTGAAGTATGTTTGAAAAACGACATGTTGTGTGAAGGATGTTCCAAGAGGTTGGAAGAGGGAGAGATATCAGAAGAAGCAGTGGAACTTTCCAGATACCTTTATTCTCTTGTAGATGAATACCCGTATCTTGAAGACATCGAGATAAGCGAAATATACGTAGGTGAAGATGTCATAGTTATAGTTGCTTCCGAGGACGACGTCGGCAAGGTAGTAGGTAAAGGTGGGGAAATAGTCAAGAAACTTGCGAGCGAAGTGGATGGTGCTATCAGAGTGGTAGAGGTAAGTGACAACCTGAAGAAGTTCTCAAAGAATCTCCTACCCGACGTCAAGATATATGGTATCAACAGAGTTTTTTCGCCTGGTGAAGACTACTACAAGGTAGTCGTGGACTCGGACGACAGCAGTAGAATCATGTTGAAAGAAGATGAGTTTGCCGAGGTGGTTGAGAGAGTTACCGGAGAGAAGGCCAAGCTTTCATTTAAATAAGCTTTTTAAAAGAAGAATTTCAATAGTTTAATAAGGTCTCTAATCCGATCCTTGGACGCCCCTCTGTGTACATTCTGAGAGTTTTTTGTCTCCTCTGAGTATTTGTCACTGTTTAATAGTAAACTTTATAAATAAGGGATACTAATATAGTAACTGGTGCTATAACATGGAACAAAAAGACCAGATTGATTCAGTTAGAAGGTCGTACGAAGTCGGGCCAGAGGACCCTGAGGTTTTTGGCATGACAAATGAAGCATGCTTCCCTGAAGGTACTTACGAACCCAAATTATAATCCACTGGCCGGGGATCGGTGAAATATCTGATACCCCCTTGTCTTTTCTTTTCCTTTATCCACAGTTTGGTTTATTGTTTTAAATCTTGAAAACAAGTACTTATATGGTGTTTTGATGGTTTACGTCACGTCTATGACAAGTTTTCTAGTTAGCCTTGTAGTATCCGGTATCATAATCTACTTAGTGACTATGGTTCTTGGGAGGTCCAGAGGAATCGGAACTGCCATCATGACGGCCTTTACGGGTTCCGTAATATATGCACTGGCACCTATCGTACCGATTGATTTTCTGTCATCTATAGTTGCAGGAATTGCCTGGTTATTTGCCATACGTCACTTTTACGGTATGGGCTGGTTCAGGGCGTTTATCACAGCAGTTGTGATATGGTTTGTAGCGGGGATTGTAAGCAGGTTTCTGCCCACTTTGATCGGTCCTTTGTGAGACCAAAGTAAACGAAGGTCGGAATCTTAATTAGACAAGGGGCAGCCTTTTATTTTTAGAGATCCTATTAAAGGTGGATAGAATGCGTATCGCTATTGTAGATCCAGAGAAATGTAATCCCGAGAAGTGCGACTGGGAGTGTTTCAAGGCATGTCCAGTCAACCGTAAGGGCGAAGAATGCATAAAGAAAGGTAAGAAAGCAGAGATAGACGAAGAGATGTGTATAGGATGTGGAATATGTGTTACAAAATGTCCCTTCGACGCCATAAAGATAGTAAATACACCCGAGGAACTGGATGAGGACCCGGTTCATCGCTTCGGTAAGAACGCCTTCGTGCTTTACAGGCTTCCTGTTCCAGAACCGGGTGGTGTGGTAGGGCTCCTTGGGGGCAATGGGCTGGGAAAATCCACAGCCTTGAATATACTTTCAGGCGAGATAGAACCGAACCTGGGCAGGGTGGACGAGACTGCTTCTCTGGAGGAGATATCAAAACTGTTCCGGGGCACTCAGCTTCAGAACTACTTTCGTGACCTGAGAGAAGGAAAGGATACCGTATACAAGCCCCAGAGAGTAGAGAAGATACCTGCCATGTATCAAGGCGAAGTAGATGACTTCCTTGAGAAAGTAGATGAGAGGGGAGTTCTCAACCACGTTCTCAAAAAGCTCAGTATAGACAATATTGTTGACAGGAAACTGGAAGATCTCTCGGGTGGAGAGCTTCAGAGGGTTGCTATAGCTGTGACGATATGCAAGGATTCGGATATCTATTACTTTGATGAACCCTCGTCGTATCTCGATGTTTACCAGAGGCTGCAGATGGGTAAGCTTATCCAGGATCTTGCGGAGGACAGGACGGTAATGGTTGTCGACCACGACCTGGCGACTCTGGATTATCTGGCTGATACAATTCACGTATTTTACGGTGAGCCAGGAGCTTACGGTATCGTTTCGAAGCCGTATTCAACCAGAAAGGGTATAAACGCATACCTCGAGGGTTATATAAGAGAGGACAACGTCCGTTTCAGGGAAGAACCTGTCAAGTTTGGAATAATGGCGCCGGCCAAGGAGAAGGAAAGGATTTCTTTACTGGAGTTTCCAAAAACCGAGAAGAAGCTCGGTGACTTTGAACTGACTGTGGAGGAGGGAGAACTCGCAAAGGAGGAACAACTTGGTATCTTCGGTGCCAATGCACTCGGTAAAAGCACCTTCGCCAAGATCTTAGCAGGAGAGATAGAGGCAGATGAAGGCGGGCCGGAGGAAAAGATTGATATTTCATACAAGCCTCAAAAAATAAAGACAGGAGGCAGCGGAAGAGTAATAGATTTTCTATCCAGGGTTGTGGACAATCCATATTCTAACGAGTTCAAGAATCAGATAATTAGGCCGCTTCAGCTTGAACATCTCCTCGAGAATAGAGTTTCCAACCTCTCCGGTGGTGAAAGACAGAGACTGGCAGTAGCAGTTTGTTTGTCAAGGGAAGCTGACGTATACCTTATGGACGAGCCCTCTGCATATCTAGACGTGGATCAGAGACTGGCGGTAGCAAAGCTTATACAGTCCGTAACTTCACGCAACGAAGCTTCGTGTATGGTGATAGACCACGATATTCTGTTCCTCGATTACCTGTCTGAAAGGGGAATGGTCTTCCTCGGGGAGCCTGGTGTAAAAGGTAAAGCGCTGAAACCGGGTGGTCTAGAGCCTTCTTTCAACATTTTTTTAGAGGATGTCGGTGTTACATTCCGCAGGGACCCTCAGACCGGAAGACCTAGAGCAAACAAGCCTGATTCTGTTAAGGATCGCGAGCAGAAGGAAAGTGGGAACTACTACTACGTAGATTCGTCTTGACGGGTCCTGGCCCTCTGATGGGCACGGAGTCATCTTCTTCGGTACTCGAGTTTTCTGTCTATATCGTCCAGCTTCCTGAGTATCTCCTGTAGCATTTCCTTTGTTTCCCGAGGGCTGTCTGACCTTCTATCCGTTGTTGTATTTCTTGGTTCTCTGTTTTGTCTCGGCCTTTCTCTTTCATTTCTGAAGTTACCGTCTCCCGGTCTACTGTTTCTTCCTGGATCTTCTGCCGGCTGTCTTCTCCTTTCCGGGGTTCTCGGACCCTGGCTTCTCCCTCTTCTCGGACTTCCCAGTCCAGAATTTTCAGGTTTATTTCCTATGTTTCTTTCAGAAGGAAGGTCCAGGTCTCTGTTGTCCCTTCGCTCAGACAGAGGAGATCTCTCGGGTTTCGTGTCTTCGTCGAAGCTGGAAACTTGGCTTACATCTCTTTCCTTTTTCTTTCCAAAGGGGTTTAGCTTCTTAAGCTTTTCTAGTACCATAATTTTAATATTATAGGAAGGTATTTATTAGTGTCGGGCCTTTCCTGATACATTAGGCCCGGGGAATGTTATCTATGCCCAGGAAAAGAGAACTGACCTTTGGCGGAAGTCCTGGTTTCCCTTCTGGTATATACTTCGGAATGATAGATGTACTGGAGGACGAAATGGGTTACGAAGTAAGGAAAGTCGAGGACTGGCTGGAGGTGAACCCGAGGTCGGATTTCTACGATGACGTGGTGCAGAGAAAACAGAATGTGGAGCAGCAGGTGGGACGCATCCTAAATAACATATCCGAGACCAGGAAGGAGCTGGAGATGCTAAGACACGACAAGAGGAAGTTGGATAGAATAATAGATCATGAGGAGGAAGGCGATCTCGACGTTCTAAAGAGTGACTTCGTGGATTTAGTAGATAGAAATACGACTATGAGTCTCCTTGAGCTTGCAAACAGTGGCAGACTACCCTCTATAGTTGTTGACTTTTACAAGGTGGAAAGTGAGGAAGACATAGAAGAACTGGGTGTTTCCAAGGGTGAGAGACAGATCCTCAAGAAGAAATGGAAGCTTTTCCAGGACTGGTTAAACAGGTTTGTGAGTGAGATAAAGAACAGGAAAAGTATGATAGAGAGCGAGATAAGGAGCCGTGAGAACAGCCTCGAGGGTTACAAAAAGGCCCTCAAACCCTATGCAAAGGCACTGAAGAGGATAAGGCTGGCTGATCCCGAGGAGTACAAGGGCTTAGATGATCCGAGGATAATAGAAAGGTATCCTGCCTCGGTTGCCGGTGTTGATCTATATGCCTGGAAAGAACTGAGTACGGAGTCTCTCTATGCAGAACATGAGGAAGTACCGCCCGAGTTTGAAGAGGGTATGCCACCTGATCAAGAGGGTTATGAATTCTATAGTTTTATGAAAATAGAGGTCAGGAAGAAAACCAAGGTCGTTTCAGGGGATAGTGCGGAGGCAATAAAAATAAAGATAAAACCCTCGCTTGAACACCGTAAGGATATGGAAGAAAAGTTGGAGGAGCTGAGGAAAAAGGAGGAGAAGCTACTGAAGTCCATAGACGGGATGAGCGGTGATATAGTTGACTTTGAGGAGGAAGAGGAAATTTCCGAGGGCGTAACCGGTAAGGTAAAGGGCCTGGGTAAGAAGCTTCTGAGAATTCCAGGGGAGAGGGAGGCTCATCCCACACACGAGAAAGTACTAAAGGATGTCATAGAGGAAGAAGTGGATATACTCTATGAAAGGATAAAGGAACTCGGTGATGGAATCAGAATCTGGAAGCTAAGGAAGTAGATTAACTATGATAAACTCTGTCAAAAAGTTTTTCGGTATTTCAGAGGAGAAGAGGAAGTTAGAGCCAGAGGGATATGTTGTGCAGACCAGTGGGTGGCCGGAGCAAATGCGGCAGAGGGTTCTTGAATACGTTTCTTCTGTCTCACAGAAAGGAGTTCCATCGATAGAGGTTACTTTAAACCATCCCGAATCACTAACTCCCCATGCTGTCAGTGAGATACAGACTTTTCATGAACAGGAGGACGTCAAGGTTAATATCCATGCTTCACTTCAGCTCAGAACAGCAATGGCCGAGAAGAAGAGCTACAAGCGTGTAGATGAATATATGAAGGGGTTTATACAGAAAGCGGATAAGATAGGTGCCGACTACGTAAACGTTCATACTTCCCTGTTCCCAAGCCCATCGCTTGGTAGAATGAGAGCCGTCAGATATGAGGTAATGCTTCATCCCGATGGATATCCTATCGTCGATTTCCTTGAAGAACTCAAGGACAATCATTTTGATTCAAAGACCTTTGAATGGATTGTCAAGGATTTGAGGAAGAAGGTCGGTGTTCCTCAAGGCGATAGAATAGCTGAGGTTGTTTCTGCCAATGAGGATTATCTTGAAGAGCTTGTTGATGAAGATGAAATTTCTAGGAAGATGAGGGAACTCGAGGTACGGTATAACATAGACCCTGAAAAACTGACTAGAGAGTATGCAAGAGAATTGATTTTGGAAGAACTTAGAGGCAGCAGACAGTTGATCTTAAAGCATTACAGGGAAATGGACAAAGACTTTAAACTTAAGGTTGAGAAGGATGCTCTTAGGGACGTAATCGATGAAGGAGATATAGATCTCGAGAGAATTTTTAACGAGTTCAGAACCTACCAGCTGATAGGTTGGTGGATGTACGAAAGAGGGCATTCTATATGGAAGAAAATATGCGATGGTAAAAGCCCAAAGGACCTCGAAGAGGAAAAGAGTATGGATCTTCTTGTGGATGCAGTTGCAGGCAGGTATATAGAGGGCCATGTCAAAAATTGGGAAGAAGTCCTGGAGGATACGGATGTGGTCGTGACTCTCGAGACGCCTGATGCAAGGGAAACCGAATTTCTTGGATACTATCGTTTGGTGGATCCGACACATATATATCATGTCATCAAGGCCATAGACCATCCACAGATCAAACTTTGCTTTGACTTTGAACATATAGCTACCCAGGGACTCAACCCCAAGGATATCCTCGAGAAAGCTCCAGGTGACCTTGGAGAGGAGACATATCTGGTACATCTTTCCAGCAGGCCGTCGCCTGGGCACGAACACTATCCGCTTCAGAAGGGAGAGCTACATCTTTACGAAATGCTTTGGGAACTTAGGATAAGAGGTTTTGAGTCTGGATATCTTACCTTCGAGAGAGGTGGAGGTGGGGGTGGAGGCCAGGGCCAGGGCGACGAAGCGTTTAAAGAGTCAATTCCTATAACCAAGGAGATGGCTATGTACCTTGAAGATGAAGTTCCGCCGAGTGAGCTTCCAGAAAGCTTCTACGGTTATGATGATAAGGAGTTCGAAAGGGATAGAGCCATCGTTAGGACCAATACCTTTGAACCTATCAAAGGG
>JAKOPB010000142.1 GCA_022257805.1 Nanobdellati archaeon | reverse complement strand
CTTGAATATCATAGTCAGTATTCCTACGAGAAGCAGAGACCCGACTATGGAGTGCAGGGGCATGAAGAGATAGTAAAGTTCGTTGGCGCCTGTCTCGCCCATAAGAACCGCGAAGTTCCCTATATCCGGGAGTATGGCTCCCACCAAAACAAGAGCTCTGTACTTCATTGCCCACGGATACTTTATGCTGATAAGTTCTACAGCAACCCAACCCAACAGGACGTGTGTCAGCCCGTCAGCCATCGACTATCATCTCCTTGAGAGTTTCCCTGTCTATGTAGATTACGACAGCGATTACGACGACACCTAGGAAGGAAAGTACGCCCAGAGTCATCTGTCTCCTTGCAGATCTGTAGTACATCTCCTCGCCTTCCACCCTCCCTTCAGATGCAATTCGAACCGTACCTAGAAACCTCGCCGTATCTCCCTCCTCTATATCCTCCAACCACTCCTCTTCCTCCTCTTTTATCTCGTAGTAGACCTCAAAGGTCCTGCCGTGTTTTTCCAGGCCCATATATAAAACGCCGTCAACGACTTCACTGCTCAGCACTTCTCCTCTCATCTCTACTCTTTCTCCTTCGTGCATCTCCGGGTTCCTAAGGACTTCTATTGTGGTAGGCGATTCCATCGGACCGAAGACATAGACATAGACTGAAAGAGATACAAGCCCCGCCAGCAGAACAACTACGATGATCTCCCTTGGAACCCCGTATCTTCTGCGGTCCACATGCACGCACCTCTATGACTTTAATTTTTTTGTTTTTGAAAAACTTAACGGACCCCAGAGAAGAAGATTTACCATTGTCCATCGAGAAAAGGGTGCGCTTTCTCTATATTTTCCTTTACTCCTGAATTAAATCAATTCTTTGCTTGGCTCGAGTCCGTCGTCGATGGACTCCGTTTATCGGATAAGTCTCAAACCACTGTCGATAAGATTATTAAGGATCCGATGGCATTATGATGATTATATGCCAGACAAAAGACTGTACAGGACGGAGAAGAACAGGGTACTTGGAGGCGTTTGCGGGGGTTTGGGCGAGTACT
>JAKOPB010000060.1 GCA_022257805.1 Nanobdellati archaeon | reverse complement strand
TGAATTTCTTTTGCTTCTGCCATGTTTTCACCTCCACATATACTAATTTGCCTTTAAAACAACGTTTGAGCTAAAAATGATACATTTGATGTCAAACGAATCAAATAAAGCCTCTCAGAGCCCCTTTAACATTTTGGAGCCCCTGTGTGGCTTCATATACAAAATAAGTAATTTAAAGGTATTTAAAGTTTTTGTATGTTTAACAGCAGGTCCCTTACAGTTCGGTTATATTGTATGTTACACATCCACACGCTTCCTTCGGACTGTCGAAGGCGGTGCCTTCAATAAGCTCGTAAAGTCTTTGGCCGGTGTCAAGCTCTCTTATCTCTTCCTCGGAGAGATAGCACCCATTTTTCCTCACAAAATCGGCACAGTTCTCCTCCAGTTCGCTCCGGGGGAACCTCATGGAATGAAACGCAAGAACTGCGAACAAAATCAACCAGAACGCTATTATTGTTTTGTCTCTGTTACTCAGATTCATTATCCTCTCTTTCATCATCTTCTACCTCCTCGAAATTGATCTCCTCTATCTCCAGGAACCCGGTGACCTTTTCTTTTATTTCGTCCAGTATACTCTCCCTTGCTTCTTGAGGAACCTTTATATTAGCTTTCCCTTCTTCAATTTCAATCTCAGGCTCTTCACCGAGATAGTAGCCAGAGACAGCCTTTACCTTATCCTCGATACCCTCTATCTTATCTTTGATCTCAACACTGTAGTCTAGGGTCCTCCCGGCAAGGGGATGGTTCATATCGACTCTCACACGTCCTGAGTTGACGGAAGAGATCCTGCCGACCTGCTGATCTATGGTAACACGCATCCCTGGATATGGTGTCATGTCTTGGTCCTTGAACTTCTTTTCTGAGAATGTTTTTATTAGATCGCCTTTCCTTTCACCGAAACCCTTCTCCGGTGGAACCTCCACATCTTTTATTCCACCCACCTTCATCTCCTTCAGTGCATCGTCAAGCCCCTCGGTCACCATCCCGGCCCCGACAATTACCTTTATCGGCTCATATTTTGCCCTTTCATTTACCGCGTCTTCTTCCTTGGCAACATCGAGCTTCGTCGTATCGAACAGCTCTCCTGACCCCTTTATCCTGCCGGTGTAGTCTATTTCGACAACGTCACCTTCTTCCATATTACCCCACAAGAATACAGATTCTAAACTTATAAAAGCTTGTTCTAATCCCTGAGGACTATAGCAGGCTTCTCCGGCCTTGCTTTATTTGCCTTGTTTTCACTGCTTTCCGCTTCTCTTTCAACTGTAACTTCAGCCTCCACAGCCTCCTCCACCCTTTCACTCATCTCTTTCAGCACCTCCTCTTCACTTTCACTGTCCAGCCTTAACCTCTCGAGTTCGTGCTTGCCGTTCAGCTCCTGGAAGTAGCTTGCAGCCCTATCCCCTCTCTTCCTTATACCTTCATCCTGCATGATGTCCGAAAGCTCCTCACCCTTCAAAACCTTTCCGTAAAGCTTGTACTTCCAAGGAGCCGCGACTATTATCTTCACCTCTTTGGGATCTTCTATTCCGGTTATCTCCTTTATTTCCTCTATGTCCTTTACAGTTCTGTCAAGAAGCTCAATCGCAGCTTCTGCCTCCTCATCTATTTTTTCCTCATCAACTTCTGGCCAGTTCGCCGTCGAAACAAACCCTTCTTTACCCATTTCATCCCAAAGCTCTTCTGCAAGATGTGGCGTAAAGGGCGAGAAGAGCAGGACAAGTTTTTCCACGTACTCTTTCAGGATCCTGTTTTTTGCGTCGCTTTCTGGTGCGCTCTTCAGATATCTTGCGCCGTTTCTGAGTATCTTCTCAAGTTTGTCGGTGGCGCGATGATATTCCATGTTTTCCATGTCTTCTTCTATTTCTCTCATCTCTCTATGGAGAACGGATAGGTAATACCTGTCTCTAATACTTTCAGCCGCGTCAGATGTCTCTTCTGAAATTACGTCTTCTACATCTTCAAAGAAGCATCTAAACTTTTCTATAGTTTCCGATGCAGCCTCGACGCCTTCATCCGTCCAGTTTATTTCCTTGTCAGGTGAGCTCTTTGAGAGTATAAAGAACCTCCCCACGTCTGCTCCATGGTTTTCAACTATTTCGTCTGGTCTTTTGATGTTTCCCTTTGACTTGGACATTTTTTCTCCGTCCAGGAGAACCATTCCCTGGTTCAGCAACCTTTTGAAGGGTTCTCTGAACTCCAGGAGATCGAGATCTGCCATAGCCTTTGTGAAGAAGCGCGCATACAGCAGGTGGAGGACGGCGTGTTCTATTCCTCCTGTGTACTGATCCACAGGCATCCAGAAATCCACGTCCTCTTCGTTAAAGGGTCCTTCATCGTATGATGGCGAGCAAAACCTCAGAAAGTACCAGGCCGAGTCTACGAAGGTATCGAAGGTATCTGTCTCCCTTCTTGCTTCACCGCCACATTCAGGACATTCGACCTCCACGAACTCCTCCACATGCTCAAGAGGACTTCCCTCGACGTCTATATCAACGTCTTCTTCGGGAAGCTTTACAGGAAGTTTCTCCTCCGGAACAGGCACTTCACCACAGTCGTCACAATATATTATCGGTATGGGACATCCCCAGTATCTCTGTCTGGAAACGTTCCAGTCCTTTAATCTGTAGTTGGTTCTTTCTTTTGCTTTGTCCTCCTCCTTCAGCCTTTTACCTATTTTTTCTCTTGCTGTTTCCGAGTCAAGACCATCGAACTCGCCTGAATTAACAAGCGTACCCTCTCCGGTGTAGGCGCAATCCAGCTTCTCTGTCCCCTCCTCCGGTTCTATGACCTTGGTTATATCTATACCATGTTTTTCAGCAAACTCAAAGTCCCTCTGATCATGAGCAGGAACGGCCATTATTGCGCCTGTGCCGTATTCCATTAGCACAAACTCTGCTATGTATATTGGAATTTCTTTACCATTTATCGGATTTACCGCCTTGAGACCGGTATCTATACCTCTCTTCCCTTCCCTTTCTCTCTCCTGAAGCTTCTTTATCTCCTTGACAAAATTCCGTATCTCTTCATTTTCCTCCGCCAGCTCTTCGGATAAAGGGTGCTCGGGGGCCAGAGCCATAAAAGTACAGCCATGGAGAGTGTCTGGTCGGGTGGTGAAAACGTCCAGAGATCCTTCCCTGCCGACAAGATCGAACACAATCTCAATCCCGTGACTTTTCCCTATCCAGTCTTCCTGCATTTTTTTGACTTTTTTTGGCCACTCCAGACTGTCCAGACAGTCAAGCAGTTCATCGGCGTATTCAGTTGTCTTGAAAAACCATTGCTCCTTCTTTTTCTTCTCTATTTCAGTGTCGCATCTCTCACACTGATTGTTCACTACCTGTTCGTTTGCAAGAACAGTTTTGCATCTAGGACACCAGTTTACCTCTTCTCGGTCCTTGTATACCAGTTTTTTCTTGTAAAACTGAAGGAATATCCACTGATCCCATTTGTAATAACTCTCCCTATGTGAGGCTATTTCCCTTGACCAGTCAAATGAAAAGCCCAGACGCTTCATTTGTTTTTTTAT
>JAKOPB010000095.1 GCA_022257805.1 Nanobdellati archaeon | reverse complement strand
TTGAACTTACAGTTTATTTTTATAAGTTGAAGACTACGGTTTAGTTGATAGAATGAAGGCAAAGGTAAAGACTCTGGACATAAGAGCTGGCAAACCCGTCGTAATTCTGAACAACAGGGATGCCGCTGAGCGCTCGATATTTCTCGGCGACAGGATATGTATAAAATACAGAGACCTGGAAGGTATGGCCATAGTCGACACTTCAAAGGAAGTTCCAAGGGGGAACATAGTACTCTTTGAAGAAACTAGAGAAGAGCTTGGAGTCGAAGAAGATGAAAACGTAGAAGTAGAAAGTACCATAAAACCCGACTCCATCGACTACATAAAGAAGAAGGTACAAGGAGAAGAACTGACGTACGACGAAACTTATTCCATAGTAGAAGATGCAGTGGAATTTCGTCTGACGGACTCGGAGCTCATGGCGTATACGGTCGCCATTGATATGTCGGACTTTTCCCTGAAGGAAGCCAAAGACCTAACCAGGGCAATGGTTGAGACTGGTGAGGAAATAGATGTGGAGAACGCCCTCGATAAACACTGTATAGGCGGAGTTCCAGGAAACAGGACCACACCAATAATAGTCTCCATAATAGCAGCAGCCGGTTACAAGATACCAAAAACATCCTCCCGTGCTATAACATCTCCTGCAGGAACCGCAGACACCATGGAGGTCATCACCGATGTAAAACACTCCCTGGAAGAAATTGAAGACATCGTCGAAAAAACTAACGGATGTTTTTCCTGGGGCGGAGCACTCAACCTGGCTCCTGCAGACGACGAGTTCATAAGGGTCAGAGACTCGCTCAATCTGGATCCACTCGAGCAACTGCTGTCGTCAGTTTTGGCCAAAAAGAAGGCCGTCGGTGCAGATACCGTGCTTATAGATATACCAATGGGAGACGGTACAAAGGTCAGGGATCAGAAAGAGGCAAGTAAACTATCCAGATACTTTGAAGAACTGGGAAAAGAACTGGGGATGGACGTTTTTACACTTATATCGGATGGCTCGACCCCGATAGGACAGGGAATAGGACCTGCACTGGAAGCGAGAGATGTACTCGAGGTTCTAAAATCGTGTGGAGAGAAAGGACCCGAGGACCTGAGGGACAAATCTGTAAAGATGGCAGACCTTCTTCTTGATGAAGTTAGTTCGGATGCAGAAGCCGAGGAAATTCTACGTAGTGGGGATGCATATAGGAAATTCAAGGAGATAGTAGAGGCCCAGGGCGGTGGAACAACCGATCCCGAGAACGTGGAGTTAGCCGGGAACAAATACACCGTCAAGGCCGATAAAAGAGGAAGGATAGAGGACGTAAAAAACGAGGCCGTAAGTAAGATAGCAAAGGCAGCTGGCTGCTCAAGGGAGAAAAAGTCGGGGCTGTACCTTCACAAAAAGAAGGGAGATCCCGTGGAGGAGGGAGACGAACTTATAACTATCTACTCCGAAGATCCGAAGAGACTTGACAAGGCCGTTGAGCTCGCAGAACAAGGCAAAGTCTACAGACTCAAATCACTGCTCTCAAAATAAAAAGAAAGAGAAGACGGGGATTTGGGTTTTACTTCACTCCATCACTTCTTCATCAAGATATCAATCGAGCTAACGTTGATTTCTTCACCTTCGTCGGTTTCGATCTCTTCGGTTCCGGTTTCAATGCTCTCTATCTCAGCATCCTCTTCGAACCTGTTCCTGGTTATTTCTGCAACGTCAACTGCTCTTGAGATCGCTTTGCCTCTTGCCTTTATGTGCACCTCATCAACACCATCGTTGAACTGAGTGACGCAAGCAAGAACGTAGCTCATAGGTGGCTTGTTGCCAACGAAAATTACGTTGTCTTCAGCTTCTGCCATCAGATTCACCTCCGTTTTTTGTTCTGTTGTTTTCAGATCTTTGAGTTTCTAGTACTTTTGAACACTAAATCCCACTTTCTCGTCTACTTGATTAACCTGTAAAAGTATTTAAAAGTTTGTAGTAGCTGACCTTAACAGGGCGGACACTGGTTGGGACTTGGAACATAGTCGGAACATATAGATTCATGGCCGCCAACCTCCACGCACACCTCCCCAACTTGATCATCACACTGGCTCAGACCGACCAGGCTCGGATCCCAGCTGCCCTCATTACAATGTTCGTTGCTCACGACAAGACTACAGCAGGCGTTTATGACCACTCTATCGTCCACGGGTCCTGTTTCAAAGCCACTGGAGAAAAAAGCAACTATAGCAAAGAGTACAAGCACAGCTACGGCGAGAATTACGAGCATGTTCGTAGGAAGAGA
>JAKOPB010000002.1 GCA_022257805.1 Nanobdellati archaeon | reverse complement strand
GGTGAAGCCCTGGATACTTGCAGGCATAGTAATAGTAGTTGGACTTGGGCTTCTACTGGTTCTCGGTGAGGCAGAGGTTGACCCAGAGGAAGAGGAGGAAGATGAATTCTTTAGCCGAAATCTGACTTTAATAGTTGAGGGGGAAAACTCGACCGAAGAAGAGACCGTGATGGGTGATGATCGTGCCGATGGATGACGACAGGAGGAGGGCTCCCGCAGAGTTCAGAAAGATAGAGGACGTAGAGGAAGATGACATCCGTGTATCCGTGATAGGTACCATAGTAGACATGACCGAGAGCAAGGTCGTTCTGGACGACGGAACAGGTAAAATAGAGGCAAGCTTCGATCTTTCCAAAGACCTGGGAGAGTTTGAGGAGGGCGATATGGCCAGGGTCATGGGAAGACCAACAGGAAACAAACTCGAAGGAGAGATAATCCAGGACTTCGAAGGATTCGATGTGGACCTGTACCAGGAAACCCTGGAAAAGGTCAATGAACTCAGAGAGTAACCCTTTCTTTTAAAGATAAAAGTTTTGAAAACATATTTTTATCCATGCCCGGGAAGACACCTGTCAAACGGATAGATACCAAGAAAGCGAAGGAAAAGGTTAAGAGCTTCTCCGAGGAAGTTGCTCCGAAACTGGATCCCAAGGCTAGAAACATGTGCCTGAAGTGTCGGGGTACAAAGAAGCTGTGCGGCAAGGACAGGTGTCCCGTTCTACAGAAGTACTACTCCCAGATCGGCAGTGAGAAAAAGAAGTTCGATACCAATGAGATAGAGGGGAACTCACCGCCCTCCGTTTTCATAGGACGCCACAACTACCCACGTGTAAACATAGGTCCACTTGTTCCCCCGGAGAAGGGCGACACATCTATCTACTCCCGCCCTGAGAGGTGGTTCGGAAAGGTGGGGATGAACGAAATAATAGAGATGAGAGGGAACCTCGCCAGAGGTAAAAAGAAGCTAAGAAAGAACGTGGATGTAAACAACATAAACAGGGAAGACGAGGAAATCAGGTATCTGGTTCTTTCGAAGAGACCGGCCGAAACCGAGGTAAAGTTCGGTAAAAAGCTCTCCGAATCCATAACCCTCGACGGCAGGTCACAGCCCCATGGACCCTCCGCTCCCATGAAATCCTTCCGACGTGGAAGCATGACATCCGACAAGCAGTTGGAGAAAGTGTTCTACGAAGACGATCTAAAGGCAGAAAAGGCCGTGAAGAGACTCTATAACAAAGGGATGCCGGTGTCTAGAATACAGGACCTATTCGCCGTGGGAGGAACCGGATTGAAGGACAACAGAAAGTTCGTCCCGACCCGCTGGTCGATAACGGCCGTGGATGATATCCTGGGCAAAGATATGCGCAGAAGTGTCAAAACGTACGAAAGGATAAACGAATGGCGAGTATATACATCGAACTACCTCGACAACCAATGGGTCATCGTGTTCACTCCAGAAACATGGCGATATGAACTCATAGAGGCCTTTTATCCCGAGACAACATGGAACCCGTCCCGAGACTCTATAGCGATATTTGGAGACCACGAGGAGTTTGACGGTAGAGACGGATACGCCTCTATAGGAGGATGTTATTACTCTGCCAGGCTGGCAGCACTTGAAAAACTGGAACAGGAAAGGAGGCAGGCCGGGGTAATAGTCCTGAGGGAAGCCAAACCAGGATATATTCTTCCGGTGGGCGTCTGGTTGACAAGGGAATCTATAAGAAACGCTCTGAAAACAAGGCCCCGAAAATTTAATTCCCCTGAGAAAGTGTTGAAATTCGTCGGGCAACAAACAGACATATCTTTAGATGAATGGACATCAGTCTCAAAACTGCTCAAAACCAGGGAAAGGCAAAAGACAATCGAATCTTATCTTTGAATCATAGTCAGAATAACTCAGAAAGCTCGTAAGAAAACAACATTGGGAAGCTTTTTTAGAAATCTAAAATAATCATGTCTTTTCCCATACAATTTTTTGTCCATCCTTACCAGCCCTTTTTATTAAATTCTTCTCTTCTAACTGCAAGAGGTGCTCTCTGAGAGAAGCTGTGCGTATATTTAATTTTGTAGCCAGTTCTTTCGCTGTATTTACGTCTTTCTCCAGAAATTTAATTATCAATTCTTTTGTCTTCCCAGGTGGCCTCCTTTTCCATTTTCTATTCTTCCTGTGGACGAATTGCTCTAAATAAGCCATCTTAGACGCAAGGTCGCAAGTTGGAAATTCATTGGAAAGCGACTTAATATCCTTATAAAATTGGGACAGACTCTTCAATGAGATAATTAATCTATATGTATCAAATTTACCGTATCTATACTTTTTATTTATAGAGGTTTTATAGCCCAGCTTCCGTGCTATTTGAAAAATATCTTTAGCAAGTTCACAATTTTTAGAATATATTTCTAAAGCATCGCCCATATGACCATCATCAACTATGAAGGCGGCCAAACCGGCAACAAGAAATTTTTTAGGAAGAGTTTTAATGTGCTCAGGAATTCCTACGGACGAAGAAAATTCGTCCTTATAAAAATGGTGTATGTAGAATTGTGTAATGGGACGGGGTATTAACAACTTACTACTTTCGTAGATGCGGACCTCAAAATCCCCAAAACTGTTCCTTAGCTTTTTCTCGAAGTTCTCCAAATTAACTGTATTAGTTTGTCTGTAGTGTGATTGATCGGTGCCCGTCCCTATATGGCCATCACCACAGAAATGAAAAAGTATTGATACCATTTCAGGTGTAAAAAGAACAGGTAAGTTTGGGTCGTTCACCTGCAACGAATTTCCAGAAGAAGCATAGTATTTTATTTCCTTTTCTGCTTTTCTCATTAATTTATTGCCAGGGTTAGAAGAATCTGAAAGGAGTTTTGAAATTTCTATCAGAACCCATAATGGAATATTAACCTCGATCGTTTTCTCTTTTCTTTTCTTCAATCCAACTCTCCAAGAACGAAAATTAGATGTGTTGTAACTGCGTTCGATATCATATTTTTTAGCCCTTTGATTGATAATAGAGACAAAGTCCTTGATTACAAAGTTGTCTTTAATAACAGAAAATATTCTCTTCCTGAATCCATCATTTAGGCGAATAAATATCTCAGTAGATGGGAATTCCCATATGTGAACTTCTTCATATACTTCTTCCATACCTTCATTATTCTCACGAGTGTTTAAATACCTTTCGGTCATTGGAATATTTAGGAATCGGAATTGCCGGGAATGTCCGTCAGTCCGTGAGGAACGCACTCAAGGGCAAGCCCATGAGATTCGAGGACCGCGAAAAAACATTCAACCATCTTAAAGAAATTCTTGACCTCGGATTCAACCAATGGTTATCGGTATCTAAACTTCTGACGAATAGACAGAAACAGAAAGATCTAAAATCCTTCGTCTAGAATCTTAGCTCCAGAACATCTTCGTCCTTAAGCTCGTGGTCCTTGCCGACTTTCTGACCCGGGAACTTGGCGCTGTTGCCCCATACCCTGGCGTACTTGAGATCGCCTGTGAACTTCTTGTCCAGGAACTCCTTGACCTCCTTTACAGTCGCCCCTTCGCCCACGATGAGGGGCTCCTCCATATCTGGTTCCTTGTCCTTTTCCTTCATATAGATCCTCATAAGTCCCAACCCCTCCCAAAGATACCCCTTAAGTGTGTCCAGGTTATCACCGGCCTCGGCTGAAATAAACAGCCATTCGGGATGTTCTTTCCTCAACCTTCTCTCCTCCTCTTCACCGAGTTCGTCGGTCTTGTTCAGACATACAAAGCCGGGCATGTAAACTCTGTTGTCCATGAGGCCGTCGACCAGTTCGTCAACGGTGAGATCCTCCCTTATGATCACCTTGCAGTTGATGAAACCGTTGTCCTCGAGGACCCTCCTAACAGTCTCCTCGTTCAGACTAAGTTCAGGGGGAGAGGAGATCTCGATGCCGCCCTCTCCTCTCTCCATGATATCCATGTTCGGAGGTTCTTGGTTAAGCCTGACACCCGCGCCGTAAAGTTCGTCCTTCATGTCCTTGACCATATCTACCTTCCTGGCGTCGACCATCAGGACGACCATGTCGGAGCTTCTTACAACGGACAGAACCTGTTTTCCACCGCCCTTTCCCTTTGAAGCACCACGCACAAGTCCAGGAACATCCAGTATCTGTATCTTTGCTCCTTGGTAATCCATCATACCAGGGATCACCTCTAGCGTGGTGAACTCGTATCCTGCAACCTCGGAGTCAGCGTTCGTGAGTTCGTTCAGTAGCGTGGACTTGCCTACAGACGGAGGACCCACAAGGGAAACGGTGGCATCACCTCTCTGTTTAACCGCGTATCCCTGTCCGGAGGCCTGGCTCTCCTTCTGCTTTCTTTCCCTTTTCTCTTTGAGCCGTGCTATCTTGGCCTTGAGACGACCGCGGTCCGTCTCCGTGGACTTGTTCACCGGCGTCTCTCTTAGCTTCTCCTTCGTTCTTTCAATCTCATCCTCTATGGACATATCCAAACTTTCAGGTGAGAAGGTTTTAAAGGTTTTGATGAGCTCCCTGGTTGTTCTTTGAACTTTTTTATAAACAGGATAGAATAGTTAGAATATGCCAACTGTAGAAGATATGAAGGATATAAGGAAACACGAGCTTTACTTAATGCCTTGTGGAAGCCAAAATGAGAAGGAGGCCTTGAAGGAAGATGATTCCAAGGAAAAAATGAAATTTCCTTACACCTCTCTTGACCTTGACAAAAAAGAAATTGAACTTCTGTATAACAATCTGGAAAGTGTGGCAACCTACCTCTTCAATGAGGACAACACTTTCGAGGATGCGCTTACCGGAGATTTTTCCTAGTTTCCTCAATAAATTCTTCCCAACACATAAAGGGTTATAAATTTCGTGCAACAGTTTTAGGTATGATCATAAACGAGGTCGAGTGTAAGTCCGTGCTTTCGAATACGAAGCTCTACGGTCTGGACTACTCCGTGAATCCCTACACAGGCTGCGGCCACTCCTGCGCCTACTGCTACGCAGTGTTCATGAAGAAGTTCTCAGGGCACGAGGAGGAGTGGGGCAGTTTCGTCGATGTGAAGGTGAATGCTCCGGAAGTTCTGAGAGAAGAAGTACAGAAGAAGGAAAGTGGATCTGTCCTTCTTTCCTCTGTGACGGATCCGTACCAATCTCTGGAGAAAGAGTACGAAATCACGAGAGAAATTCTACAGATACTCGAGGAAAATGGTTTCAATGTAAGCATCCTGACGAAGAACGATCTGGTTCTCCGGGACATGGATATTCTTAAGAAGTTCGACCACGGAAGTCTGTCCGTCGGCTTTACAATAAACTTCGCAGACGACGAGGACAGGAAGATATGGGAACCTGGGACCTCGAAGATCGATAAAAGGATAGAAGCTCTGCGGAAGCTCAAAGAAGAGAAAATTCCTACCTATGTACATGTAGGACCCTGGATGGAGGGGATAACCGAACTTGAAGAAATACTGAAGAAGGTGGAAGGTCTTGTCTATGAGTTCCAGGTCGAGAATCTGAACACCAGAAGGACTGAAAAAATAATGGATATCATCAGAGAAAAATATCCAGGGCTTGAGAAAAAATACAGAGAGATAACGAGAGATACAACGGAACACAACAGGAGACTGAGGAAAGAAGTAAGGGAAATGCGAAAGAGGTACGATGTGCCCGTGACCCTGTACATCGACTAGCGTCATGTAAGAACAAAAGACTTATATAAGTACCTCAATGAATATATAGAGGAGGTTCAGAAATGTTTAAGGCAAAGCTATCGGACCCATCATTACTGAGAGATTCGATCGACACGATCTCGGAACTTATCCACGAAGGTCTTTTCAAAATTAAATCAGACTCGCTCTACATGAGGGCCGCCGACAGAGCAACCGTGGCCGTGGTAGACTTCGAGCTAGAGGAGGACGCGTTCGAAGAGTTCGAGTGTGACAAGGTGACAGATATAGGAGTAAACCTCGAAAATCTACTTGAAATACTGAAGAGAGCAAAAAAAGACGACAGTCTTACGCTGGAACTGACGGAGGACGAATCCAGACTAAAGATCTGCATCGGTGACGGAACGAAGAGGGAGTTCGAGATGCCTCTTCTATCGATATCTGAAAGCGAAGTACCTGAAACAAAGCAGCTCGAGTTTACTTCTGAGATGAAACTCAAGAGCTCGGTTCTCAACCGGGGAATAGCAGACGCTGAGATTGTTGCCGACTCCATCATGTTCAAGACGGACGGCAGTGACCTGACACTGATCGCAGAAAGCGACTCCGGAAGCGTCGAGGCGAAGACTGACAAGGGCTCAGACGAACTGATCGAAGTTAATGTAGACGAGGAGACAAAGAGCAGGTACCCTATAGAGTACCTGAAAAAGATGTTAAAGGCTTCAAAGATATCCGAGGTTGCCTCTCTGAAGTTCGGGGAGGACTATCCCCTGGAACTCAGGTTCGAGGAACCAGACAGAATAAGGATATCCTTCGTTCTAGCCCCCCGCGTTGAAGATTAAAGACCATTTCATTTCCGGGGTGTGTCCACTTGGGGTAGTTTTGGATGGATAGAAAGGAGATTATAGACTATTACAAAAGAGAAGAAGTCGTAAGTTCTATTCTTGAAGTATCCAAGGACAGAGAGGTCGGTGGAACGCTCTACAACGGCAGCTACACCAAACGTCCGAACGTTCTCCAGTACAAGAACGATCTTATGGGTATGGTCAGGAGTGGTTCTGTAGCCTTCCACGCATCCGTCGAGAGATGGAAAAATCCCATGAAGCTTGACACGAAGATGAGAAAGGAGGATATGGATAGGCTCAGGAAAGGGTGGGACCTGATACTCGATATAGATTCTGACATGGGACTCGACGCCGCAAAACTTGCGGCAAAGAGGATAATCGAGGTTCTGGAGAACTACGGCATTGAAAAATACGGGATAAAGTTTTCAGGTAGACGTGGATTCCATATAGGAATACCATGGAAAGCCTTTCCCATGAGGGTTGACTTCGAAAGGACCAGCAAACAGTTCCCCAGGATACCACAGGCTGTTGCCGCTTACATAAGAAAAGAGATCAAGTCCGGGCTCCTCCAGGACCTGATAGAACTGAAGGG
Source organism: Nanobdellati archaeon (assembly GCA_022257805.1). Taxonomy (GTDB): domain Archaea; phylum Aenigmatarchaeota; class Aenigmatarchaeia; order PWEA01; family PWEA01; genus PWEA01. Next base: position 13,831 of record JAKOPB010000002.1, on the reverse strand, counting down.
CTCCTTCCACAGACTGTCCGAGGAACTCGAAGGGCATGTGGAAAAAATGACGCCCTTTGCATTCGTGGAAGTTGAGAAGGATTGGGGAAAGCGGCATCTCTTCAGATTACCTTACTCGCTTCACGACGGTACTTGGTTGGTTTCCTACCCCCTTAAAAAGGATGAGATCGACTCGTTTTCCATGGAGGACACAGAGCCAGGGGAAGTGGAGTTCGGAAGGATGTTCCTCAAAGACGTGAAAAGAGGTTGTGCAAAGGACCTGGTGGTCGATGCCGTGAACTGGGTGAGCAAGAAGAAGAAGCACGAGGATGAGAAAGAGGAGGAAGTAAAGAAGATAAGTCCCACGGATCCTGTACCCGAGAAGAAGTTTCCGCCTTGTATAAAGAATATACTCGGAGGTCTCTCCGACGGCAGGAAGAGAAGTGTGTTTATACTTATAACATTCTTGAGGAGGATGGGTTGGGACTGGGAAAAGACCGAGGGAAGGCTCGATGAGTGGAACGACAAGAACGACCCCCCTCTACCAGAAAACTACATAAATACGCAGGTGAAGTGGTTCAAACGACAGGAAAGAAATCTGGTCTCCCCTTCCTGCGACAACGATCTGTACTACAAGTCCTTCGGTGTCTGTGAACCCGATGAGAAATGTAAACAGGGAACGGACGAAATACAGATAAAAAACCCAGTGGTCTATCCTTTCAAAAAGAAATAACGTATTTAACTTTTGCTTAGGAATGTTAAACCATGGCCAAAGATGAGGAAGACAGTGCGATCACGTTTGAGACATTTCGGAAGTTCCAAAGGAAGGAGAAGAAGAACGAGAAGCTCCAGGAACTCCCCGAGGACTTCTTCCAGACCTGTGTCAAATGGATAAACAGAAAACAGGATGAGTTTGAAAACGAGAGGGATTCGACGCTCCTCCACGAACTTGAAAACGTGAAGAATATAGTCAGTGATATCTTCGAAAGAAGGAGAAAGAAAATTCTCATACTGGCCCTGCACTCTGTGCGCAGCAAGAGGGTCTCGGAAAATCTTCTGCCGGAGGAAAAAGAGTTTTTCGAGAAAACCGTTGAAAATCTCAGGGATCTTGAGGAAAACCTTCTGGAGAAGGTTTTGAAGGGGAAGAAGCCAGGTAGTGGAGAAGCGGAGAAGGAAGAGGAAGAGACGGATATGAAGGAAGAGGAGGAAACCACGGAGGAAGAAGATGGGGAAGGGGACGGAGAGGAGGAAAGGGAGGAAAAAGAAGAGGAGCAGGAGGTCAAGACCCGGAAACTAAAGTCGGATGATAAGAAAGGCAGGATAAAGGCAGAGACCGGCAAGGAGGAAAAGCTCGTCAGGGTTCTTGAAAGGGTAGACAGATTCATGGGAACGGATGAAAACGAGTACGGACCCCTTGAAAAGGGCGACATAGTGACCCTGCCAAAAGAAGTAGCAGAGCTACTCGTTGAAAAGGACAAGGTCAAGGAATCAGAAATCTAACATACTGTTTTCCGGAAGGAACTGTCTACTGAACCTTTCTCGCGCACGGACGACATCTTTAAAAGTGTCGGAGGAGCATTAGGAAATGCCTCGTTTTACGGCGATAGATTTAAAAGTTTGAAAGTTACAAAATCTTCAAACCAGGGTGAAACTATGAAAATGCCAGAGAAACAGCGAAGATACTGTCCGAACTGTGATACCCATACAGAACACACTGTCAGAAAGGAAAGTCAGGGTCCCAGACTGAACCCTTCGGCCCATTCAAAGGGTCAGAGAAAGGGAGAAAGAAGGGAAAAGGGCTACGGAAACAGTGGCAAGTCTTCAAAACAGGTAAGCGGTGAGAAGCCCACGAGAAGGGTCGACCTCAGATACAAGTGCGAGGAATGTGGGAGAGAGCAGACAATAGGACGAGGTTTCCGCGTGAAAAGGCTGGAAATAGAAAGGTGATTCTTTGAACGAAGAAAAGATTAACTCAAAGTTCTTGAAGATCTCGTGTTCGGACTGTGACAACAAACAGGTGGTCTTCAACAAACCATCGAAGAAGGTTGAATGTCTTAGCTGCGGTTCCATAATATGCGAACCTACCGGAGGCCTCGGAGAAATCAAGTCAAAGATAGAAGAGGTCTTTAGGTGATAAAATGGTGAGGAGGGGGGACGATTTTCCTTCTAGAGGTGAACTGATAATAGGTACTGTAAAGGAGATAAATCCTAATTCGGTTTTTGTCAGTCTGGACGAGTACGAGAAAGAGGGTATGATACACATATCCGAAATAGCCAAAAAGTGGGTCCGGGACATAAGGGACTGGGTCACTGTCGACAAAAAAATAGTTTGTCAGGTCAAGGACGTGAGAGAGGAAAAGGATCAGATAGACCTCTCCCTAAAGGAAGTGGACGAGAGAGCAAAAAACCGAAGGATGCAGGAGTGGAAGAGAGACGAAAGGGGAGAAGAATTTCTCGAAGAGATGGCCGAAGAAAGGGAAATCTCTCTCGACGAAATCTACGAGGAGGTGGGCTTTGAACTTCAGGAAAACTTCAGGGATATGCTTGAACCATTCGAAATAGCCGTGAGAAAGGGAACCGAAGAGCTTGTGAAGAGAGGTGTCGATGAGGAATGGGTCGGCGATATAAAGAAGATAGGCGATGAAAACATAAGTAGAAAAACAGAGAGGCTCGACGAAAGATTCACTCTCAGGGTCTGGGAGCCCGACGGCATTGAAATTATAAGAAGTGCATTCGGGGAGGTAGGCGAGGAAAACGATGTAGAGTTCAAGTATATAACAGCGCCAGAATACGAGGTAATAAAAGAGGCCAGTGATCTAAAAGAGGGGGAAAAGATTCTGGAAAAGTCCATGGAAGATCTCAGGGAAAGACTCCAAGGAAAGGATTTTGAACTTAAGTCAAGTTTTGATTAGTTCTGAACAATCTATTTTTGTTAAAACCTATTTCTGTAAATATGTTTTTCTCCACAAAAAAGCTTAAATATGAAGAAGGTCATCTGTAAACTGCAACCTCCATATGTAGGGGTCTCTGAACCAAACAGCACAATATATAGTAGTTACAGGTCGATAGTAAAAAAATACGAAAGGATGTAAATGGACTGCCCAACATGTTCTTCGGCTACAAAAGTACTCGAATCCCGTGAGATTTCAGACTCCACGGCGATAAGAAGGAGAAGAGAATGCAAGGAATGTGGGCACAGGTTCACAACCTACGAGAGGCCAGAGCTTTCCGTCAGAGTAGTCAAAAAGAATGGCTCAAGGGAGGAGTTCGATCAGGACAAACTGAAGAAAGGGATAATGAAAGCGTGTGAAAAGAGACCGGTTTCCAACGAAGAAATAGAGGGTCTCATAAGAGATGTGGTCAAAAAAATACGGAGAAAGGGAGTCAATGAAATAGACTCCGAAAAGATAGGTAACCTGGTAATGGAGGGTTTGAAGGAGCTCGATAAGGTTGCCTACATACGCTTTGCGTCTGTCTACAAATCCTTCGACCTCGAAACCCTAGAAAAAGAAATAAAAACAATAAGGTGATTTGATGAGTTTTCAGGCAATTAAAAAACGTGACGGTACAATAGAAAAATTCGACAAAAACAAGATTACTGAAGCCATATGGGAAGCAGCTCAGGCAGTTGGAGGGACGAACAAAGATCTATCCGAGAAGCTTGCGAACGAGGTTGTAGAACAGCTTGGTGAAGAACTGGAAGAAAATCAAATTCCAACTGTTGAGCAGGTACAGGACAAGGTCGAAAAAACACTGGTTGAGAATGGACATTACAAGACAGGCAAAGCATTTATCCTCTACAGAAGTCAGCACGAGGAACTGAGAAAGTTCCATGAACTTATGAGCAATGTTTCGCTAGTCGAAAACTATGTAAAGGAAAATGACTGGAGAGTAAAGGAAAACTCAAATATGAGTTACTCGTTGCAGGGACTCAACGTTCACGTCACGGACAAAATAATAAGAAAATACTGGTTACAAAAGATATACCCTCCTGAGATAAGGAAAAAGCACAACGAAGGATTTTTCCACATACACGATCTTGGTACACTGGGACCGTACTGTGTAGGATGGGACATGAAGGATCTCCTGGTCGAAGGATTCAAGGGAGTAAGGGGTAAGATACAGTCCGGTCCGGCCAAGCATTTCGATGTGGCCCTACTACAGCTGGTCAACTTCCTATACACCCTGCAGGGCGAGGCCGCAGGAGCACAGGCTGTGTCCCACTTCGACACCTATCTGGCGCCCTTTATCCACTACGACGATCTGGACTACGGAGAAGTGGAACAGGCCATGCAGAAATTTCTATACAATATGAATGTACCGACAAGGGTCGGGTTCCAGACACCTTTCACAAACCTGACAATGGATCTGAAGGTTCCTGAAATGATGAAGGACGAACCGGTCATCATCGGAGGGGAGACCAAGGAAAAAACATACGGTGAATTCCAGGAAGAGATGGATATGGTCAACAGGGCCTTCGCTGAGGTTATGATGGAAGGAGACGAAAAGGGTCGGCCATTTACGTTTCCTATACCCACGTACAATATAACAAAGGACTTCGATTGGGACAATGAGGTCCTCGACCCGGTTTGGAAAATGACGGCGAAGTACGGGATACCTTACTTCTCCAACTTCGTAAACTCCGATATGGACCCAGAGGATGCGAGGTCCATGTGCTGCAGACTCCGCCTGGACAACAGGGAGCTGAAGAAAAGGGGTGGCGGGCTGTTCGGATCTGACCCGCTCACAGGATCGATAGGAGTAGTTACCATGAACCTTCCAAGGTTGGCCTATGTGTCAGAAGACGAGGATGAGTTTTTCGAAAAGGTCGAGGAAAATATGGAGATCGCAAAGGAGAGCCTGGTGCTGAAAAGAAGGGTACTGGAAGAGTTCACGAAGAAGGGGCTCTATCCATATTCTAAGTTCTACCTGAGGAACATAAAGAAGTCTCAGGGAAGCTACTGGGACAACCACTTCTCGACCATAGGGCTACTGGGAATGAACGAAGCTCTGCTGAACCTAAAGGACACGAACATGGGAACGGAAGAAGGGAGAGAGTTCGCCGAAAGGACTCTGGAATTTATGAGAGAAAAGATAGCCGACTTCCAGGAGGAAACAGGTAAGATATTCAATCTAGAAGCGACGCCGGCGGAAGGTTCAAGCTACAGGCTTGCAAGAAACGACAAGAAGGAGTTCCCGGACATGAAAATCTACAACACATCAGAGCTCGGCGATTCAGAGCCTGTATACACCAACTCAACGAGACTTCCGTTCGGACACACAGACGACCTCTTCGAGGCTCTTGACATACAGGAACCGATGCAGACAAAGTACACAGGAGGCACAGTTTTCCACGCATGGCTTGGTGAAAAGATGCCATCGATAGAGGCAACAAAAAAGCTTGTCAAGAAGATATCTGAGGACTACAGTCTTCCTTACTACACCTTGACACCGAGCTTCTCGGTATGCCCAACCCACGGATACCTCGACGGAGAAAAGGAGATCTGTCCGGAGTGCAAGAAGCAGGGCGAGAGAACAAAATGTGAAGTGTACTCGAGAATTGTGGGCTACCTCAGACCGACAGAACAGTGGAACCCTGGCAAAAAGGAAGAGTTCTCAGATAGAGCAGACTACATGAAGAAAGCCGCGCCCAAGGCTGAGGTCTCTGGATGAGGATAGGCGGACTTGAGAAGTTCACAGTCACTGACTATCCCGGAAAGATATCCTGCATAGTTTTCACTTTAGGTTGTAACTTCCGATGCCCCTTCTGCCACAACAGACAGCTGGTGGAAGAAGAGGCGAACGAGATACCAGAGGAAGAGATCCTGGAGTTCCTGGAGGAAAGGGAGGGGCAACTGGAGGGAGTGGTGTTAACGGGCGGCGAGACGCTGATACAAAACGGTCTCTTTGAGTTCCTCGAAAAAGTAAAGGATATGAACTACTCGGTCAAGCTCGACACCAACGGAAGTGTTCCTGATTCTCTGAAAAAGGTCGTGAGAAAGGGCCTCGTGGACTACGTTGCGATGGATATCAAAGCTCCCCTGTCCAGATATGAGGAAGCATGTGGGATTGGAGTAAGAACCGACAAGATAGAGGAAAGCATCGACTTCATTCTCGGACTCGAGTCGTATGAATTCAGGACCACTGCGGTGCCTGGTTTGATCGACAGGGAAGCAATAAGAAATATAGCAAGGAGGATCGACGGCGCAAAAAAATACTTCATCCAGCAGTTCAAACCAAGAAACACCTTGGACGATAAGTACAGAAAGATCGAGAGTCTACCAAGAGAAGAGCTCGAGGGCTTCAGGGAGATTGCCGAGAACTACGTACAGAGCTGTGAACTGAGAAACGTATAAAGCTTTAAATTCTTTTATGCAAAAAGTATGTGGAATGGACATGAGAAAGTGTAAGTCCTGCGGACAATACACCCTGAAAGACCGATGTCCTGACTGTGGCGGTAAGGCCGTAAACCCGGGACCCGGGCCGTTTTCACCGGAGGACAAGTACGGTAAACACAGAAGAAAGGAAAAGCTTAAAAAGGGGGAATAAAGTTTTAATAGGGATACAATGGATACCGAGATAAATATTATCGAAGAACCAGAGCTTGAAAGTCCTGTACTCGTCGAAGGGCTTCCTGGGATAGGAAATGTGGGCAGGATAGCAGCCGAATATATGATAAAACACCTCGATGCAAAGAAGTTTGCTGAACTTTATTCTCCTCACTTCATGCCGGTCGTACTTTTACATGAAGACGAGGTAGAGCTTCTGAAGTTTGAGTTCTACTACCTGAAAAACGACGGTGGCAGTGATATTGTCTTCCTGATAGGTGATTCACAGGCAGGAAAAGAAGGTAGTCAGGGCCACTTCGATGTCTCCGAAAAGGTTCTGGACTTTGCAGAAAGGATTGGCATCGAGAGGATAATAACACTTGGAGGCTACAGTACCGGCGACCTCAAAGAAGAGATGGACGACAACCCGGAGGTACTGGGAGCAGTAACACACAAAGAACTGGCGGATGAGTTCGGAGAGCATGGTATAAACTTCGAGGATACCGATTCAAACATAGGTATGATTGTAGGCGGAACAGGTCTGCTGCTTGGAATGGCAAAGAAACGTGGGATGGACGGCCTCTGCCTGATGGGCGAAACAGCAGGTTTCCCTATACTGACCGATCCAAAGTCTGCTGAAAGCGTAGTAAAGGTACTGTCGAATGTACTGGACATAGAGGTGTCCTTGGATGATATAGAAGGCAAGGTAGAAGAGATGGAGGAGTTCCTGAAAAAACTGGAAAACGTCCAGAAAAAGGCCATGCAGGAAATGGAAGAAGGAGAGGGTGGATCCGAAAAAGAAAAGCTGAGGTACATAGGATAGGTGATCGTATGAGATTCTTGGAATTTGATGAAATGTCGAGGTTTGAAAGGGCCCGGATAATATCAGCGAGGGCGCTGCAGATAGACATGGGAGCACCGCCTTTGGTAAAGAAGAAGGACAGGTCTGACCCAATAGAGATAGCAAAGAAAGAGTTCGATGAAGGTGTGGTTCCTCTGACGGTAAGGCACAGGGAACCTCCCAAGATGAAGTAGTCTGAAGCCGGTGAACCGAACTATATAAACTTACCATGAAAATAAAAGGGATACTATGACCGAGTTGATGGACAGAGAAAAGTATGTGAATTCCGGCGTACACCTGGGTATGAGAAAGAGATCGAAGGAAATGGAACCCTTTATATTCAAAACCAGGCCTGACGGACTTTCTATAATAAATATAGAAAAGGTAGACGAAAGGATAGAGGTAGCTTCTTCGTTTCTAAGTAGGTTTGACGATATACTCTTTGTCGGAAGGAAGGAGAACGCAGTTCCTGTACTGGAGGTACTTGATGAGGCCACGGACTTCCACGTCATAAGCGGCAGATTCATGCCTGGTACGTTAACCAATCCTTCTTTCGAAAGGTACTTCGAACCGGATGTTGTAGTGATTGCGGACCCACTTGTAGACGAACAGGCGATATTCGAGGCAATAAAAAAGAGGATACCGATAGTGGCGATATGTGACAGCTACACCAGCCTCGATTACGTGGATCTGATAATACCCGGTAATAACAAGGGCAGGAAAAGCATGGGTGCAATCCTCTATCTCCTTGCCCGTGAAACACTCAAGAAGAAGGGAGAACTAGATGACGACGATTTTGGCTACAGTATATCAGATTTCGCCGGCGAGGAAATAGAGTAAACTTTCTATATTTATTAATCTCAAAGCCCAAATGTCTTTAGGGTGTTAGACCATCATAATACGTAACTCAGCCGCTGCTGGGCAGTTCTATCCCAGAAGCTCAGGCGATATAGAATCGATGCTCGACAAGTTCCTCAGAAGAGCAGATGTGGATGTAAGGGATGTGGTCGGTGGTGTGGTTCCACACGCAGGCTATATGTACTGCGGAAAAACCCAGGCACATGTCTACAAGTCCCTTATGGAAGATATAAACACCTTCGTCATACTTGGACCGAGTCATGCTGGTACGGGTGCTTCGGAGGCAATAATGACATCGGGAATGTGGAAGACTCCGCTCGGAGGTGCAAGAATAGACACAGACCTGGCTGAGGCCATACTGGAAAACTCGGAATACCTTGAAGACGACTACACGGCCCACAACCAGGAACATTCGATCGAAGTACAGCTTCCGTGGCTACAGAAAAGATACGGTAATTTCAACTTTGTGCCGATATCCATGGCAGAAAGTGAACTCGACGTGGCAAGGGACGTGGGCAGAGCCATAAAGAAGGCGCGTGAAGAAACCGACACCGGTTTCATAACACTGGCTTCATCTGACTTCACACACTTCGGAGCTTCCTACGGTTATCAGCCTGTAACAGGAGGTATAAGCAAAAAACTCGACTTCATAGAGAAGGTCGACAGGGAGGCTGCATCTGCGATAGAGAAACTCTCTCCAGAGACCTTTGTGGACGTCGTTGAGAAGTACGACACAACTGTATGTGGAGTCGGTCCAATAAGCGCCTTGCTTTACTACCTGGAGGATATTGCTTCCAGAGGCACGCTGCTGGACCATTCGACCTCATTCGAAGTGTCCAAGAACAAGAACTCCATAGTCGGTTACTGTGGGATAATCATAGAGTGATGCACATGGACGAAGAAACAGAAGAGAAGATCATGGGTTATGCCCTGAGAAACGCGATAAACCACTGCGGTGAGGCAGACGTAAATGCGGTTCTCGGGGGGATCATGTCAGAAAGGGACGGACTGAAACCAAGGGAGATAATAGACACCGTAAAGAAAATCGTGTCCGAAGTCAACTCTCTGTCAGGGGAAGAACAGAAGGAGAGAGCGGAGAAGATTGGAATCGAGCTTGAGGTGGAATCCGAGGAAGAAGACGACAGTTTACCGGAAATACCCAACGAGGAAGGTCAGGTAATAACCAGGGCAGCACCAAATCCAAACGGTCCTTTCCACCTGGGAAACAGCAGGGCATACATACTCTCTTATCTATACGCCGAGAGGAACGATGGACGCTTTATCCTGAGATTTGATGATACAAATCCATCGAGTCCTGAAAAGTCTCCAAAGAAGAAGTTCTACAAATGGATAGAGGAGGACCTGGAATGGCTAGGGTGCAAGCCTGATCTCGTTATAAAATCATCAGACAGACTCGATGTATACTACGAGCTTGCATATGAACTTCTGGAAGATGGAAACGCATACGTGTGCACATGTGACTCTCCTGAATGGAAGAAAATGAGAGACAGAAAAGAAGGATGTCCCTGCAGAGATCTTGAACCTGAAGAAAATATAGACAGGTGGCATATGATGCAGGACGGGGAGTACGAAGAGGGAGAAGCAGTTCTAAGGATAAAAACAGACATAGAACACAAAAACCCTGCGAGGAGGGACTGGCCGGCCTTTAGGATACTTAAGGACCACGACCATCCCTTTGTTTCAGAGGACTACACTGTCTGGCCTCTCTACAATTTCGCCTCTGCAGTAGACGACCACGAGCTCAATGTAACCCATATATTCAGAGCAAAGGAACATTCAACCAACACAAAGAACCAGAAGGATCTATACGAATACTTTGACTGGGAGTACCCGACAACGATCCACCACGGATTCCTCTCACTTAAAGGCGCCGTACTGTCTACAAGTAAGATCAGGAAAGGGATACAGTCCGGAGAGTACGCGGGGTGGGACGACCCCAGACTGGGAACCGTGAGGGCTCTCAGAAGAAGGGGCTTCCAACCAGAGGCCATAGAGAAACTTATAAGAAAGTACTCGGTGAAGGGATCCAACGCCGAGGTTTCCATGCAGGAGTTTACCAGCATGAACAGGAAGGTAGTTGATCCTGTTGCAAGCCGTTACTTCTTCGTGTCAGATCCTGCTGAGATAAAGGTGGACGGCGCCGGGAAGAAAGGAGGTATAGAGTTGCCTTTGCACCCCGAGAAGGACGGTACCAGAAAATTGGTTGTGGGTAAAAACTTTCTGGTTGAAAGAGAAGACCTGGAGTCAAACCGCGGGGAAGTTATCCGACTCAAGGGTCTGTACAATATAGAGGTGCCCGAGGAAGGGGAGAACTGCAAATACGCAGGAGACAGCATAATTCAAGATATGCCAAAGGTCCACTGGCTGCCCGACTCGGAAGAAGAAACCATGGACTGTGAGGTGATGATGCCGAGCGGAGAAAAAACTGAAGGAAAGGTGGAACGTAACGTACTCGAAGAAAAGATAGGCAGCGTACTGCAGTTCGAGCGGTTCGGCTTCGTGAGAGTAGACGGAAAGGAAGGTCTGCCTTGTTTTTACTTTGCACATAAATAGGGGCAGTAAAAAGTTTTAAATACTTTAAAACGTTTAGAAGTTCAGACCCGAAGTCCATGACTTCGGTATGGTCACAGAAGACCAAGATGAAAATCACTGATGAAAAAATCACGTGAGGTGATTGGATGGCAGATTATGTAAAATTCAATGTTTCAGACGACCTCGAGGACAAGACCCTCGAAGCCGTTGAGACTGCGAGAGCCACCGGAAAGCTCAGTATAGGAACAAACGAAGTGACAAAAGCAATTGAAAGGGGTAGTACAGATTTGGTTATAATAGCCGAAGATGTCGAACCTCCTGAAGTTGTTATGCATCTACCAGCTATATGCGAAGAAAAGGCGATTCCCTACACCTTTGTAGGGGAGAAGGAAGAGCTGGGTAGAGCATGCGGGATAACCGTTCAGACGGCTTCAGCCGCTATAACCGAAGTTGGTGACTCCGAAGGTCTCGTAAAGGAAATCGCTGATGAGGTAAAGACTTTAAAAGCTACGGAGTAAATGATGCGCTATGGCAGAAGAAGCTGTCCCAGGAAGAGTAGTACAGATACTTGGAAGAAGTGGTGTCGGAGACGTCACCGCAGTCAGATGCAAGGTTCTTGAAGGACAGGACCAGGGAAAGATCCTGGTGAGGAACGTAGTCGGCCCTGTAAAGAAGGGCGACACACTGATGCTCAGAGAAACCGAGATGGAGTCCGGAGGAAAAATCAAGAAGTGATATAGATGGAATGTACCTTCTGTGGAAAAAAGATAGACAAGGGCGAAGGCAAGATATTTGTAAAAAGCACGGGCGAAAGCTTCTATTACTGCTCCTCAAAATGCGAGAAAAACCATCGGAAACTCGGAAGAGAACCAAAAGACACTAAATGGGTGAAATAAATATGAGATTTCTGATTTTCGGTCCGCCTGGCTCAGGAAAGGGAACCTACTCTTCAAGAATTGAAGACAGGATAAACGTAGAACACATCGCCACCGGAGATATGTTCCGGGAGGCTGTGAAAAAGGATACCGAACTTGGAAACAAGGTCAAGGGGTACCTTGACAAAGGAGAACTGGTTCCCGACGATCTCGTAAATGAGGTAGTCAGAGAAAGACTCAAGGAAACAGGCATGGACAACTTCATACTCGATGGCTATCCAAGGACGGTAGAACAGGCAGAGTTTCTAGATGACATCGTCAACATAGACGCGCTCATACTTCTGGACGTCACCGATGAGATAATAATAGAAAGGCTTTCCTCGAGAAGAATCTGTAGGGAATGTGGAGAGGTTTTCAACAAGCTCTTCAACCCACCCGAAGAGGAGGGAGTCTGTGATGAGTGCGACGGTGAACTGTACCAGAGAGAGGACGACAAACCAAAGGTCATAAAGGACAGGATAGATACATACGAGAACAGATCGGAGCCGGTGATCCACTACTTCGAAGGCAAGGTTCCTGTCGTAGTGAACAAGTGCAGAAAGGCCGACGCCTCGATAGAAAAGATGGTCGAGAGTATAATAGAACAGCTGAAGAAAAGGGAACTGGTTTCTTAGCCCTTTAGAAGTCCTTTGTTCTTAGCATACTTCCCATAGGATTCGAACTCCAGTAGATCCTCATCCTCCTTACCTAGCCAAGAGTCTACGCTCCTTTCCTTTTGCTTCTGTTTCTCCTTTATATGTTCCGTAACCGTTATGTCGAAGGCGTCGGAACCTGCACCGGAACCATAGGAAGTTATAAATATCCTTTCTCCGGGTGATGCCTGGTCCAGAACCCTACACAGACCAAGAGGGACGCAAGCAGAGTAGGTGTTTCCTATCCAGTCGACAACTATTGTTGGCTCGATCTGCTCCTCGGTGAACCCAAGTCTTCCGCCGACCTTTCTTGGAAACTTGCCGTTTGGCTGATGGAAGAGTGCGTAGTCGTAGTCCTCGGGTTCCGTTCCTTGTTTGTCCATAAGCCTTTTTGCAGCAGTCTCTATATGCTTAAAGTAGGCGGGCTCTCCTGTGAACCTTCCAAAGTGTACGGGAAACTCCTTTGTTTCGCCTCTGAGAAAATCAGGCGTGTCCGTAGAAAAAGACTCGTATCCGTTTATCACAGCTATGGGCTTCTCCTTCCCTACCAGTATGGCAGCCCCACCGTCTCCTGCCATAAATTCGAGGGTTCCACCTGGCTCAGCCTGGGATGAATCGGAGCCTATGGCCAATCCATAATCTATTGTTCCTGCCTTGACAGAATCGTGTGCCTCTATAATCGCCTGAGTTCCTGCCTTACATGCAAACTCAAAGTCCACGCACTGCTTGTCCGAGCCTATCAGTTCCGCAACTATTGAGGCAGTGGGGTTAACAGCGTAGGGATGGGATTCGGATCCTACCATTATTTTTCCTATCTCAGATGGCTCCACATCGTTGTTCTTCAAACAGTTGAGCGCAGAGTTCATGGCATAGGAACCCGGATCGTCCCACTTTCCAGGAAAGCTTTTTACGAGGCCTTCAACTTCACCGCCCCATACCTTACATATCTCCTCTGATTTTATCCTTTTCCTCGGAACGTGAACTCCGTAGTCGACAATACCAATTCCATTGGTGACATCGGAAGTTCCCGAACAAGGTTCGGGTGAGTGGTAGTTTTGTCTTGGTCTCCAGACGTAGGTGTAGAACTTAATCTCATTGGACTCCCCCAGAAGACCTATCTCCGCTCCAACCTCTTTACCCGTGGCCCTTTCCTTTGTATCGATTATACCCGGGGCCTTGAAATCCTCTCCTTCAAGTTCGATTAAACCAACAGCATAGGGTACCTTGTAATCCAGATCGAAGTCGCTTGTGGACTTCCTGACAAGAGACGACGAATGTACCTCGCCTCTCTTCGGGAGATCTACCCAGAACAGATCGCCCTTTCTCCCACAGTCACTGCAGAAGTTCCGAGAGGAAAGGTACGTCTTTCCACACTTGCTGCACTTCTTCCCCCTCAGATATCTCAGATCCAAGGTTCTTCTGTACTCGGGTCCTGTCCATTCCATATATATCTTCAAGGTTTTCTTAACAAGGAAACCACGGCCG
>JAKOPB010000091.1 GCA_022257805.1 Nanobdellati archaeon | reverse complement strand
TTCTCTCCTCACCGTCCTCCAGCTTCACCTTAGCCAGCGGAGCAGACCTTGCAGGATCGTGAACTATATCCACGACTTCGCCCTTTACGTCATCGAAATCTGCTTCCTTGTCATAGCGATGGCTAGGCGTCCTTATGTTCCTGCTGCTTCCCATTCTTCTGGATCTCGTTCTTTTGGGCATGTTATCACATAAACTGTATCTATAGCATTCCAAGACGTGTTGCTATATCTATGGCGTTGTCCTCATCGGAAAGTTTAACTATAGCTTTTTTGTTACCTTTCATTGTGTTTAGGGCGTTGACTTCCAGTACGCTGACGCCAAACTCCTGCTCAACGGCCCATTTTACCTGTCTCTTGTCCGCTCCATCATCAACTATGAACACGAGCTTGTTTTCCTCCTCGACCATGTTTACAGACTTCTCGGTCAGATGCGGATACTTTATTACGTCCATAGGTTTCTTCATCTCTTGAAAACCTCCGTCTCTTCAAGCTTGAAATCTCCTGATTTCAAATTGCCCACCTCTCATCTATCTCGTCCAGAGCGGACTCAGTATATACTGTTAATCTTGCACCGTGCGCTCCCGGAGAAAGGACCTCCGAGTTCAGGTCATCGACCTTGACCACTTCGACTCCGGGTATATTGCCAGCGGATCTTTTTATACCTTCGTCCTCGCTGACTACTATCAGGACCGACTTCTTTCTCTTGTATTTTCTTCCCCTCATTTTACCTTTTCCGGACCTGACCTTCTTATCCTTGGCCCTTTCCAGATCCTCCCCCAGACCTATATTTCTTAAAAAGTTCTCGACCTCCGACGTCTTCTTCAGGGACTGGAGATCGTCCTCGACAACCATAGGAAGCTCACCATCAAACCGATGGTTCCTGTCTCTAACCGCTTCCCCATTAGCCGTTGAAGCTATAGCACTCCGCGTTGCCTTCTTCTTTTCCTTCTTGTTCATCTCCTTTGCCCTCTTCTTCTCGGGCTTGGGTGGATGTGCCTTGATACCACCTACTGCATGAGGAGCAAGTAGTGCCCGGAACCTCCTGGCGGTGTCACCGTGTTCCCTTGGCATCCTCGACATCTCTCTATTCATCATCTGTGAATTCGGACCCACATGTCTGGAGCCCTCGTAATGGGCGGATGTCTTCATTCCGGCTCTCCTGTCAGCACCGTAGCTCTGCCTTTTCTTCGAACGGTAGTGCTCTACTGCCCTCTTTATAAGATCAGGTCTGTAGTTCTCATTGAAAACCTCGGGCAGCTTTCGTTCACGCTTCTCTTCTCCGTCCAAAGACAGTATTTTGACCATATCATACACCCTGTTTGCTTGAAGTATTTATGTCCTTTATTTCAACAGGCAGCTTACTGCCCTTCTTTATACTATTTCTGAAGATCACAAGCCGCTTCTCTGGTCCAGGTACGCTTCCCTTAACAAGCACGGAGCTCTCCTTCACAAGACCGTAGTTGTTGAAACCATCCTCCGGATTGACATCCTCGGCATCGAACGTCCCCAGTAGATGCTTACACTCGTCCGTCCTCCTGTGAAAGCCGTGCTGTCCTGGCTGAGGTGCTGTATGAAGTACCCTCCCCTGGCCCCTGGATCCCATGCTTCCGACATGTCTTGGATTTTCATCCTTCCTCCTGTCCACGGTTGCACCGTACCTCTTCACAGGACCCTCATATCCTTTACCTTTAGTAACAGATATAGCATCGATAAATTCGCCCTCTTCGAAAAGGTCTTCCACCTCCAGCTCCTCTCCTATTTTTTCTTCGGCATACTCCTTCTGCTCCTCAAAACTTCCTCCAAGAGGAACCTCAAAGACCTCAGGACTCTTCTTTCCCAGGCCGCTTCTGTACGGTTGCGTACATACTATAAGCCTCACTTCCTCTCCGTCTCCCTCCTCAAAACCATCCTTCTCGGCAAAAGCAACTTTGTCACGTAGCTTTTTTGGAATATCTTCTCCGGAGGCTCCGATCTCCTCAAGAACATTTAAACCATCAACAGTTCTTTTGTAGGAGCGTGCTCCGAGGACCAGAAGAGGTGGCGTGTCGATAACAGTTACAGGAACAGAAATAATCTGATTTTTTGTCGGGGAAGTCTTCCTCAGGTCCTTCATAGTAACCTGGGTCATTCCCGCCTTGTATCCGGCAAAGGCCAGTGGCTTGCATTCATCCGTCTCCCTCCACGAGTCTATCGAAGGATACATACGGCTAGCCCGTTTCCTGGGCCAAACTCCCTTTGATCCTTTTCTTGGACTTCTTGTTTCCGGCATACTATCACTTAACCTCTATTTTTTACCACGTAAACCTTTAAAAACGTGTGGGTCAAACCACGGAATTTTTAAATATTCCGTATCTTTACATAGCTTCCAAGGCTGG
>JAKOPB010000114.1 GCA_022257805.1 Nanobdellati archaeon | reverse complement strand
CTGGCCGGAGTCAAGCAGAAAGGGCTCCAGCTCAAAGGAGAACAAAAAGGAAGCAAAGAAGGTAGTGGATATTGTGAAGGAATGTGTGAAGCTTGATGTATCACCCGAAGACATAGGGGTGATCTCACCCTACGACGACCAGGTGGAGCTCATGAAAGAAAAGCTTGATGTCGAGGGCCTCGAGATCAAAACTGTGGACGGTTTCCAGGGAAGACAGAAGGATGTCATCGTCCTGTCCTTCGTCCGCTCCAACCAGGAAGGTAATATAGGTTTCCTCGAGGATCTGAGAAGACTGAATGTCTCGATAACGAGGGCCAGAAAGAAACTGGTCATGGTAGGCGACTCGACCACACTGAGCAAGCATCCTACCTACGAGAGGCTTCTGAGCTACGTAGAGGAAAACGGAAAGCTGTTGGAAGTGTAACAGACCATTAAAGTTCGACACTGTTTCTCATTTTCTCAAGAGTTTTCTTACCGACACCACCGCTTCCCAGTGTGAAATCCTTTCTGTCGTGGAAGTCCGAGCCACCTGTCTTTACCAGACCCACCTTCTCGACCGTTTCTTCAACCTTTTTCGGATCTAGCTCCATGTCCTTTGGACTCTCTCTGTACGGATAGTTTACCTCGCAGCCATCGAGCCCCAGTTCGGCAAGGCTTTCCAGAAAGGTTTCAAAGTCCTCTATATCCTCTGTACATGGATGTGCAAGCGAGGTGAATGCACCCGATCTCTTTGCCCTTCTGATTACCTTTTTCACATCGGGCCTTTCCAGAGGAACGTAGTACGGGGTGTGTTCCTTTGCATAGTTGTCAAACGCCTCCCTTGTGTCCTTGGCCAGGCCCTTGTTTGCCACTGCCATTGCAAAATGCGGCCTCCCAACTGGTCCATCTGCGAGTTCCTCGACCTCTCTGAGCCTGAGCACGGTTTCTTCCAGCTCGTTAAACCTTTCCACCATCTTCTTCATCCTCTCTATCCTCCTCCGCCTCATGTTCTCAAATATTTCCTCGAGCTCGTTGTCTTCTGGATCCACAAAGTAGCAGAGAATCTCTATCCTGGTTCCCATGTGCTCGGTCTTTACCTCCGTACCCGTTACTATCCCGACGCCATCGATCGTTTCTTCCCTCTCCACCAGCCCGGGGTTTATCGTGTCGTGATCCGTTATTCCGACGACGGATATGTCCTTGTGCTTTGCTTCCTCTATAATCTCGTCTAAACTCAGCAGTCCATCGGAGGCCGTGGTGTGTACATGGAGATCGGCGTATACCATATCTATCACCCGAACAAGGAACATATTTCCCCGGTGAAATTTAAGTTTATTCCTATCCCCGATAAAAAATATTTATATATACAAATTGAATTTACACAGGTGTTATGGGGTTATTGAATGATTTTTAATTCGTTTTCAAGCAGGAATTCCTCCGGGTTTAAATCCGTTCTCATCCTATCCGCCTTCTTGACCACGGTTATGTTTTTTTCACCTATCGTTTCTGCAGAAATACTTCCTGGGGATTTTAGTGGCAACGTATATGCGCCTAACGGCGAAACTCTTCAAGATGTAAACGTTACTATCAGAGGCTATACTGATTGGGGACATACTGAAGAATACGAGGTTTTAACCTGGAATGAATCAGATTCTGACGGTTGGTTCAACATAACAGAAATACAGACAAAGATAGACGGAGACAATATCACACGATATGTAATAGACATGAAGAAGTGGGACGGAGACGTTCTCGAATATATGGGCGAAAGTTACATGACTTCAATAGACCCGTTTTT
>JAKOPB010000027.1 GCA_022257805.1 Nanobdellati archaeon | reverse complement strand
GGCTAACGGTGGTGGGTGGACTGGTGTCCGTGGCCATTGTGGTTCTTTTGTTTCCTGTCTTTGTTCTGGGAATAGGTAGCATGTACGGTGTTCTGGAGAGTTATATGCCGTTTGTGCTTATTGCCATTGTGGCTTATATGGTGTACAAAGACAGGAGACTGGATTCGGTTCTCTTTTTCTTCCTCTCGGGTCTTCTGGGATACATCGTACTTCAGCATAATTTCATCGGAACAAGCCATGATCTCTTTCCGTTGCTTGCAGGGCTTTTCGGTGTCCCAATGCTTATACATTCCTTCAGAAGGGACCCGACCATACCCACGGAAGACAGGTCCATAAGACATATAGGCAGGAGAGAAGTCGCGAGGGAAGGAACCCTCGGATCCCTTGCAGGAGTTATCGTGGGGCTGTTACCGGGAATAGGATCCGCCCAGGCCACCTACATCGTAAGGGAGCTTACCAGCGAGGAAAGCGACAGGGGTTTCATGCTCGCCATAGGAGGTGTAAATACATCCAACATACTCGTATCTCTTCTGGCCGTTTACCTCATAGGCAGAGGAAGAAGCGGCGTGGCCGTCTCCGTTCAGAACCTCATGGACAGTATTACATTCAGCGATGCCCTGGTCTTTATGTTCGTGGGGCTCTCTGCAGCCGGGATAGGAGCATACGCAACACTGCGTTTTGCCAGAAAAAGTCTTGGGCTTTTCAGGAAGGTCGACTACGGCAAGCTGTGTATTGCGGTCATCGTCTTTATATTTTCGGTCTCTCTACTTCTCACGGGAATAAGAGGTGTCGTAGTTGGAACTGTGGGGTCCTTTATAGGACTGTCCTGTCTTCTGTCCGGTTCCAGGAGGAGCTATCTTATGGGTTCCATACTGTTTCCTGTTATACTGTTCTTTCTGTAGTGCCTAAAAGTCGAATGGAAGCCACCGAAGGTTTTCCAGAACCAGGTCCCTGTACCTCAGAACCATGGCCGAAACTGAGATAGCTATAACTACACTTGCAAGTATATCCACGGGAACGTGGAGGTTGAAGTGGATCCTTGTGTATGCAACAACAGAGGCGTAGAGGAGGAGTGGTGCCCTCTGTTTCCAGAGCTTGAAGAAGAGAAGCGGTGTGAATGCCAAGGACGTATGCCCCGACGGGAAGCGTGGTGTGACCTTTTCCCATGCGCTGTCCTCGGGCCTCTCTATACCCGTTGCGTACTTGAGCCCATAGGTAACCAGGAGTACACAGAAAAGTGCGGTCAGATACAGAACGAGCCGCCTTCTGTCCTTGATAAAAAGGTAGGTTGGTATGGCTAAAAACACCACTACCTGAACAGAATGTGTCAGTATAAGAAAGAGTTCCTCAATCATCCGATTTCACTTTCTTTCCTATTGATCCGTTTCCTACACAGTATATATCCCCGCCACATGAGCATCTTCCTTTGAGAGGAACCCTTCTAAAATGCTTGTTGCAGTCCTCGCACTGGAAACCGTTGAGTTCATCCACCGTGGTGTTCCTCGGGTCCTTGCTGACCGAAACGTCCCTGTCCCTGTTTACAGAGTTTCCGTTGACTATCTCATCCATGGTGGCCTGTCTTCCGTCTCCAAGAAGCTCTTGCTTGTCCACACCTATTACATTGAAAATTCTTTCCAGAGGTGGTAGAAGCTGTGAGTTGATGTAGTATTCTGTGTCGACCTTAAGTTTATTCTCTCTTATGTAGTCGGGATGTTCCACCCTCTTCGAAAGCATCTGGTTGCCCTCTATTATGATGTAGGGTATCCTCTGCCCCGGCGTTGGTGCATCTGACGGGTCTCTGTTCTTCATCTTCTTGGCAAGCTCTATGTGTGGCAGCACGCCATCGTAGTTTTCTATTTTTTTGGTTATTGATTTTACAACCTGTAAATCTTCCAGAGGAACCTCTCTGCCCTCTATTTTATCTATAATTTCCTTTACATGACCTATTGCCTTGTTGATGTCGCCCTCTTTGAGTATTATATCTATTACCTTTTCCATGGTGTCCGAAACTATAGGAGGCCAGTCCCTTCTAACTGTCTCTATGCCCTTCATATCCATCCCCTCCTCCCAGTCGCCGTTGCTTCTCTCGAAGGACCATCCTGCGTACCTTTTCTTTGTCAGTATGAGGAACGAACGGTATATCTTCTCGGGCTCGAGTATAAGTCTACCCGGAAGCTCGTCGGTTATGAACTGCGACAGCTCCTCGGAGATCTCGTGTGCCTCGTCGAGGTTCTTTGTTTCAGAGTCTATCATCACCGAGTCCGTGTCGCCGTAGACCGTCCTGTATCCGTACTTGTCCTCTATCATGTCCCTGGTTTTTTCGATAGTCTCTCTGCCCCAGGCGGTTATCGCGTTGGCTATCTCCAGCCTGTACAGCCTCGTCCTGTAGTAACCGGTGTAACCGTAGAAGCTGTTTGTCATTATCTTAACAGCGAGCTGTTTTGCATCAAGCCTGTTGTACTCTTCCTCGTCGTCCTTGACCTCGTTCATCTCCTTCTTTACCTCGGATCTGGCGTCTATCAGATCCTCGACCGTCTTCGCAAGTATTCCTTTTCTTATGTCTCTTTTGACGAAGTATCCTCCCGAGGGTGCCTCATGTACGTCTTCTTCGTCGAGATCGTGCTCCTCGGGTTCACCCTCAAGTAGCGTGGACGGACATATATTATAGGTACTCATTATCGACGGATACAGGGACTTGAAGTCGAGAACTGCTATACAGGAGTCGGTGTGGAGTCCCTTGTCGGGTTCCAGAACCAGTCCTCCCTTCAGTGCTTCTTCCTTTCTCTTTTTGTTTCTTCTTTCCATCTCACTGTCGGTCGGTTTCTCGGGGAAGACAAAGTCCCTCTGTTTGAACTCGTAGAGTAGCATGTTGCTGACCCTCAGAGTCTGACCACCGAAGCAGTCTCCAAGCACGAGTCTGGAGGTCTTGGCAAGCTCGAAGAACTTGTCCAGAAGGTTTTGCTCCAGGAGAAGCCGTAGCGCCAGCTCCGCGTCCTTTTCACAGTAGTCGACGAACTCCTGTAGCTTTTTTCCCGAGGAGTTCCACAGTTCCTTCATCTCTTCGTACTTCACGTCCTCCTTGCCTTCACCAAGAAGCTCCTCGGCAACGCTGTCAAGATCGTAGCGCATCATCCGGTGATATACGTCTTTTTTAAGTATCGTATACGGGTCCGCAACGACCCTTCCTACCATCTTCACGTCGGTGCTGTTTCCGTACTTGTTGGAGTAAACGTTCTTGTTGCACCTCCCAAAGTTCTTTTTCAAGTCATGTTTGTCGAGCCGGGTAAGAAGGTACGAGAGGTCGAAGTCCTCAACGTTGTATCCTGTTATCACATCGGGGTCGAAGTCCTCGACTATATCAAGAAACTCCTCCAGCATCTCCTTCTCGTCTGAAAAATGCTTGCCTGTGGTGTTCCCGGGCTTTGCAACAAGAACAAGGTTTTTCTGATCCTTGTAATCGGGTTTGAAGGAGCAAGAGATAAGGACTATGGGATCCTTCTCGGCTTCTACCATCCTACCTTCCTCCTGTGCTATACACTCTATATCGAAGGAGAGGTACCGCAGATCCACGTTCTTCTTCATATCCAGCGGCTTCACGTTCTCTGCCTGTATGGCCTTGCTATCAACCACATCCGTGTCTACGTAGTTACCGTCGACCTCTATCCAGCGCATGCCTCCTATGTCGTTGTCTATCATGTACCTGTACTTGAAGAGTATGTCGGTTTCGTATAGATTTTTCACAGGACCTCTGCCCCTTAGATACTCTCTCATCTTGCGAACGGTCGGCGGACTTCTGAGAACTATCTTCAGAAGTTTTTTCTTTTCGGGATCGTAGGAAAGAGGAAGGTATCTCTCTACCTCCTCGATCTTTTCAACGGCCCCGGAGAACTCCTCCTCTATTAGATCGACGATCTCGTCCTTTGAACCATCTCTGTCTTCTGGGAGACAGTAGAAGTAAGGTCTGAAATCATCCTCGAGGACACAGACGTTTTCCCCCTTCTCGTTCTTACCAAATATACGTATAACCGGGTGGTCGTTGACCATCTTATAGTCCACGTCGAGGATTTGAACCTTCATGTTATCAACAATTCTTCTTCCACAATAAAATACATTTCTTGACTGAAATTAATATACGAAAACAGATGTTCTTCTGTAAATACTTTGGGGTCATGGTTTGACTTCTTTAAATTCCCTTGTCCTCAGGTTTACAGTAAATGCTTCATCTTCTGTTGTTGAAAGCAGGGTAACGCCCTTGTAGTTTGTGGCGACCTTCTCCTTCCCTGAAACATGAACTATATCTGGAACCTCTCTGAGGAAATACCGGTCCCTTAACGAGTGCATCTCTACCGGGTCAAGATGTCTCTTTTTCAGAAGTGAGACCATGGCGTCCTTCCTGTCAACATCCAGCTTATCCTCTGCCTTGTCCACGGATCTGCCGTTGTGCACCAGAACCATTATATCACCCAGCCTGCACCTAACGGGGTCTACGTCGGAGAGCTCTCCGGGTTCAGAAGATATGTGAACAGCCCTGTCTGTTTCTCCGTCGAGCTCCGATGCACAGAAAACATAGTCAGGTTTTCTGTCCTCTATAAATTTTTTCACATCGTCGTTGATATCCGAAACGAAGAGCGCGACAAGGTCCTCCTCCAGGGTCCTCACCTCCTTTCCGAGAGGCACGTCGGGATATATTATCTTTCTGGGGTCCATTGCAGCCTCCTTGTTTTTTATGACGTTGCCCTTGACACCCACTACTTCGTCCTCCAAAAAACGTTCGTCTGTCTTGAGCTTCAGTTCGCCTGTCTTGTCCTCAACTATAATCTCTCCGTCTTCAACCTTTCTAACCATACCTATAATCGACGAAGTACCTGACGAAAGGTTGTTTATAGAAGATATATCCTCCCCATCAAGTCTTTTTTTAACCTCCTCTTTCAGAAACTCAAACCTGTTGAGATAGAACTCTGTAAAATCAGAAACGTGTATCTCGTCGCCCTCCCTCTCTTCGAACCGTACTATATCGGGTTTTGGAACCCTCAGTTTTTTCAAACTGTCCTCGCCTATAACAAGATCCTCGTCGTCGAAAAGAGTTTCAAGTTCGCCTTCTTCCATTTGTTTGAGTTCTTCAACAATCCCTGGACTTAACAGCTTTCCCCTCTCGAGGAACTCCTCTACGAGCTTCATCAGAACCATTCATTTTCTGTTATAAATTTTCCTAATTTTTTCTTGGGAATTATGGCTTCCTTCATTCCTTCGTCTTCTTTCATAAAAGACACTTTGACCTTGGAAATACCACGGTCTTCCCATTCCTTTAGGACCATTTTTTTCATAAAATCAACCAAAATAGTACTTTTCTTTCAGAAGGTTTTTTACCTGGTTTTTGACGTTTGTAGAAACGGCGGGTTTTATCAACCTCGTTCTTCCGTACCTTCCCTTTGATGTTACCTTGGCCTGTATTATCCCCAGCATATCCAACTCCGAAATTAGATCGGATACGCGTCTCTGTGTCAGAGGATCAAGACCAGAGGTTTCACAGACCTGTTCGTAAAGGGAGTGTACATCACCTGTCTGTATCATCTCCTCTCTGTCCTCGTATAGACTTATTATAGACCAAAGAACCGCCTGGGACTGTCTTGGCTGGCTTTCCACTACCTCGAGAACCTTGTTCCTATCTATCTCGTTTTCAGCCCTGTCCACGTGTTCGTTTCGAACCTGTGTTGCATCAGAGCGCTCGGCAAGTTCTCCTGAAACTCTTATCAGATCTATGGCTCTCCTTGCATCTCCATGTTCCTGTGCAGCAAGTGCGGCACACTTCTGTACAACGCCCTGTTCTATAACATCTTCGTGGAACGCCTCGTCGGCTCTCGTCTGAAGTATGTCCTTAAGCTGGGAGGCGTTGTAGGGACTGAAAAGGATCTCTTCCTCCGAGAGGCTTGACTTCACCCTCGGGTCGAGTTCATTTGTAAAGGAAAGGTCGTTGGATATTCCAACGAGGCTTAGCTTTGATTTTTTCAGCTCCTCATTGACCCTTGTAAGGTTATATAGGAACTCATCGCCTGTCTTTTCGACAAGTGAATCTATCTCATCAAGTATAAGAATAAGTATTCTCTTTTTCTCATCAAGGGCGTCGAAGAACCTCTCATATACATCGTCCGTCGGTAGGCCCGTTGAAGGAACATCCTTACCGAACTTTCTCGCCAGTTCAGCTACAAGCCTGTACTCGGTGTCGGCGACCTTTCTAAGCTTACAGTTCAGATAGACTATCTTTACCTCCGTGCCGTTCTCCTCACCTTTTTGTCTGAGTTTTTCAGTAACCCGTTTTATAACTGCACTCTTTCCTGTCCCGGTCTTACCGTACACGAACAGATTAGATGGTTTGTTACCCTTGAGAGAGGGTGCAAGTAAGGAAGCAATAGATCTTATTTCTTCGTCTCTGTGTGGAAGATTTTTTGGATTGTATCCCGTAGATAGTTTGTCTTTGTCCTCAAAGATACTTTCCTTCTTCATATATTCGTCGAAAATACTGTCCAATGACTGCTGCTGCATTTGATAATACCCCCACTGCACTCCCAAACACCCCAAACCGGGAGCGACTTTTGTGGTAAAAAGTTGATTAAGTTTGTATAAAAAGTTATTTGCACGTGAAACGAAGGGGTGGTTAACATGAATATCAAATACCCCCTTATTTCGGGTGGAAACCCTGTTTTCGGTAAAAACGGGATATTCTCTTAAACGTGGCTCGAAATTACACCCCCTTATTTCACGTGGAGGTAAAAATGAATGAAAATGAAGATTTTTCACGCTCT
>JAKOPB010000134.1 GCA_022257805.1 Nanobdellati archaeon | reverse complement strand
GTGGCGAAGAACACCATCATAAAGAAGTCCGTCAGGGGTCTCACCTGTTCTTTTAGTTCGTCGCTGTACGGACTTTGTGCCAGACCGAGGCCTGCTATAAATGAACCAACTTCGACGGGAACGTCCAGTGCCAGAGATACTGCAATGAACAAAAAGGCCCAGGCTGCGCCGTTTATGAAGAGCAGATGTTTGTTGTTACCCACTTCTTTTACAACCTTTGGAACCACCCATTTCGATACTGTGTATGAGACCACACCTAGAACCGCCATGACACCCATTACCTGGAGGAAGTTCACTGCTATAGGCATCGGCCTCGTGAGATCCGGTGCGCTGAACAGTGTAAGATATACAACAAGAATTATGTCCTGTACTATAAGGACACCGACATCTATCTTTCCGGGTAGTGAATTTATCTCGTCCTTCTCGTCCAGAAGCTTAACTATCACAGGTGTCGCACCAAATACGGTACACAGAGCCATGACTATGACCTCCACCATGGCGAATCCCAGGAAGTAGTATATTACGAAAGCAAGGGAGGTCTGCATAACGGTCTGCCAGAAGGAGATCTTCAATATGGGTTTAAGTATATTCCTTATGGCGTCGAACTTTAGCTGCAGTCCCAACAGGAACAACAGGAACGCCAGTCCCAGTTCGGACATCAGCTCCAGGAGTGCGGTTTCCTGTACTATATCGAGGAATACGGGTCCCAGGACTATTCCGGTTACAAGATATGCTACAAGATTTGGCTGGTAGGTCTTGTGTGCTATGTAACCCAGAAAGGTTGCGACAACTATCAGTATAACGAAGTCCCATGTTATAAACAGACCTTCGGTTACGGCTATGTCAAACATTGTATCAGACGGGGGTGCTCAGGCTCCTTAATCCATAACTTTATTTAGCTGCTATTTAAATATGCTAACATGCCCCAACAGTGTCCCTTTTGCCATTTCATAAACAACAAACCCGAGGATCTCTGGGTCGTTGGAGAAACCGAAGACTTCTACGCATGGCTTGAGTACCCGGAGCCAAGGGCAAAGGGTCAGACGAATATAGTACCAAAGGAGCACAAGGAGAGCCTGTTGGAACTGACTGAAAAGGAGTGGGAAGAGGCCATGTCCCTGTTGAGGGAAACAGTTCAGAGAATTATGAAGGGACTGGAGGCCGACGGCGTTTCAGTCACCATGAACATAAAT
>JAKOPB010000120.1 GCA_022257805.1 Nanobdellati archaeon | reverse complement strand
CTTTTTAGATCCACCTCCGTGGGTCCCGGATCCTCTATATTTTTTCTTCTTTGACATATTCTACACCATCCTTTCGATCAACTGGATTATTTCATCGCCGCGATAACCTACCTCGCCCTTTGGATAAGGTTCCTTTGTGCTCCTACTGAAACCTCCCGATGGAGGAGAAAGGGGAAAACTCCTCTGGACATCCATTTCACCGAGGCTCATTCCCTTGTCAAGACCTTCAACAACCTTATCAACATCCTCGATCTTGCTTCTCTTCTGAAGAACCTCTTTGACTACATCTTCGTCCACCTCTCCCCATGCTATGAAGTCCTTCACCTTCTTGAGCATACCTCCATAGTCATCTGTCTCGGGGACGAAGGTACAGTTGAACTTATTTTTCAGATTAAGCATCATCAAGGTATCCTCCATTTCATCCCTCATGGAGACCTTCCCCCGGATACGTATTACTGCATACATCAAGCCTCACCCACAACAGAACCCGATCTCTCCTTGAATTCGTCCTTCATCTTGAGCTGGTTCAGGTTCCTGAAAGCATTGTAAACGGCTTTTATAAGATTTCCTCTTGTCCTAGTCTCACCGAAGGTCTTCAACCAGCAGTCCTTTACGCCTGCAAGCTCCAAGAATTTTTTGACCTCGTCGGATACTACAAGTCCGGTCCCTCTAGGAGCGGGCTTTATAACTACCCTTACACTGCCGGACTTTCCTTCTATCTCAGTCGGAAGTGAATGGTGCGAAGCACACTCGCACTCCCAGGAACCACAACCCCTTCGGATTGGTATAATATTGAGTTTGGAGTTCTTTATAGACTTCTGGATAGCGGTCCGGAAGGCCCCGGAACCCGTCGCCTGACCCTCACCAACACCGGCATACCCGTTTCCGTTCCCTATCACCGCCAAGGCTGTCATCTTGTATTTTCTACCACTTTTATGCATCTTCGCGGTTCTTTTTGCAGGTGTTCTTCTTATACCACCGCCCTTTCCCGGCGAACCCCCAACAAGTATAAGTTCATGATCTAGATTGGGCAAAAGAAGGTCGACGATCTCCGGTTCCATTATCTTCCTACCCTGACCGAAGACTTCTTCCATTGAAGTTATCTTCCCGTCTACTACATCTTTACCAAGCTCCGTTTGTGGAACCCAGTCCTTTGTCTGTTCTCCTGACATTTCAATAATCACCTTCAGCTATATTTTTCTTTACTTCTTCAAAATTTTCTGATATGTTCTCGGGGTCCTGAGATCTTTCAATCAAACTTGAGAAATGCTCCTTCTTCTTCTTTGAGTTCATCTCCGAAGCATGATCCTCTATGTGCTCCCCCCTGATCCTGTCCTCCGATGGAAGCATTTCCTCACCAACGGAAACCTCGATACCAGCATCCATCGCACCCTTCAGTGCCGCATAAATCCTGTTCTCCCTCGTGGTTTCCTGTAAGCCTATATCCAGCACACATTTTCCAATATCGTTCTCAACCTTACTACCAAGCAAGAAACCCGCCAGATATGCAGACGGAAGATTTCCTGTGTGACCTTTCCAGCCAAGCTCCCGTAGATCCTGTGCCTCTGCCTGTTCTATTACCTCGTCACCGTCTTCTTTCCATCGAACAATCTGTGTCACAGTGTTTCCGGAACTCTTT
>JAKOPB010000059.1 GCA_022257805.1 Nanobdellati archaeon | reverse complement strand
GACGCGGATGCTGTTGACAGGGCAGTTGATTTTATAAGCAGGGATGTGGAGGCGATGGGGGCCGAGGTAGAGCTTCTCGATTCGACCAACACAGGTAGCGGAGTATACGAGTTCAAGCTCCAGATTTCTATGGAAGGCTTTCCAGCAGATAATTTTACTGGTTATGTAACTGACGATGGTGAAATACTTTTCCAGGAGGGTCGCAGGCTCGACCTGGACGAGGATGCAACTGTAGAAGAAATCGGTGAGGAAGGTGCAGATGTTCTCAAGGACTTGTTTATTGAAAGCATCGAGGCAGATATACTTCAGATGGAGCAGATGGGTGATATGGAGGAGGAGATAGAAATGATGGAAGATCAGATAGAGACGATGGAGATCGAATTCAGCGAAGAGGTGGGAACCTTTGCCGGACTGCATCATCTTGAGCTTTTTTTCTCTGTTGAATTTGAAGGAGAAAGGCATGAGCAGGTTCAAGAGGCCTACGCAACTAAAGATGGTCAGTACTTACTTCTGGGACCTATGAATATAACTGAACAGGAGATGATGACAGAGGAGATGGAAGTGACGGAGCAGGAAGAAACCGAAACACCCACCGGGGATATGCTGGCGGTGGAAGAACCCGGTGAACTTGTCGACTGTCTGGACGAGGAGGGAGTGACAATTTACGGATCTGAATGGTGTCCGTACTGTACAGAGCTTGCGGAGGCCTTTGGTGGGTATGATACAGTTGATCCTATATGGGTCGAGTGTACAGAGGAAGAACAGAGATGTGAAGAGGAAATGCAGGGCCAAGGAGTTCCTGAGATACAGATCAATGGTGAACTCTATGAGGGACCCAGGGATCCCGAGTCAATAGCACAGGAAGTAGGATGCTGAGCTGTCCAATCTTAAACAAATCTTTTAAAGTTCTTGTAGCGAACTTATAGTATGGAATCTAGGAAACTATCCCTATTCCTGGCTATGTTGACCACGGTCCTGTTGATTGGACCTGTTGTTATGGCCCTCTCTTCACAGGGCTGGGAATTAGAAAGTCTTTTCGTATTGCCTGAGGAGGATATGGCTGATATCGAAGAACGGATGACGGAGTTTCAGAACCCGGGTGATTTTAGAATAACGAGTGAAGACCTGGACACAGAAACTGGGGATTTCGAGGTTCATGCTGAGTTTGATTCTTCTGTTGATTTTGATATCTTACTGAGAAAATTCTATGCCGAAGTCTACCTTCAGGAGGAGGCTATCGGTGAGGTGTGGCTCGAGGACGCTGTGGTTTTCGAGGCGGGCGAAGTAAAAAACTTCAAGCTGATCGGTTTCATCGAAGATGAATTCATTGATTTGGATGAGGATTTCGATGGTGAAGAGGATGAAATCCCGGACGAGTTGATTGAAGAGTTCATGGGAGATATTTCTGGATGGGACCAGGATGATTACATCGGTGATATGGGCTACGTGCAGTTTGAAAACATTTCTGTTGAAATCGAGGTCATGGGGATTGATCTGCTTCTCGAGGACATCATCGGGGTGGAAGGCTCATGAAAAAGAAAACAGGTAGAAGTTTCGTTAAATATGCAAACTGGCCTGGAGTTGTTACAGGTTTCCTCATGGTAATAGTTTCTTTTATGGGTTCGTGGTGGAGGGTGCAGTTCGGTGATGGTTTCATTGAAATGGCAGTTTCGCCCTTTTATTACGAGGCTGTTTTTATGGGAGAAGAGATTTCAATACCTTTATTGAGCTATCTACTTCCTGCGGTACAGGCCTTGTTAATTATCGGCGGTTTTTTCATGATAATCGGATCTCTCTTCAATTACAAGGATTGGAGTGAAAAGCTCTCGAAGTTTGGCTTCAGAAAAATTTTCTGGCCTCTTTTGACATTTATCATAATTTTGTTGGTAGGTACTTTCTTAACGAATAACTTCATGGGCGAGTTTTTACCCGGAGACAATCAAGAGATCGATGGTATGGACGAGGGCTTGGATATTGAAGCGCCCTATGTAGTCGGGTCCGGTGATATCGATGTTGACTTGAATGAGTTGACGGCTTCTGTACCTATTGAAATGTCACTTACTTCCGGGTTTTGGATGGCTCTGGTCGCTGTTATTCTAGGGATATTTTCGAGAAAGTTTTACCCTGATTTAGTTAAAAGGGAAGACAGGAGTTCAGGGGGAGGTTTCTATGATGCGGCAGAGACAGGAAGAAGGGACATGGGGTAATGTCTTTAAATTAAATGATTTCTGGCGCCCTTTCCCTAAAACTTTAAAAGGACGAAGTAGAAGTTTGGTAGCATGTCCGAAGAATTTGAGTGTGACGAATGCGGAAAGACCTTCGACACCAAAAGAGGTTTGAAGGTTCATGCTTCTCAGGTTCATAAAGACGAAGATGATTCGAGTAAGGCGAAGTCAGAAGGAAAAAAGAGTACGGAAATGGATACAACCACAGACATGGAGTTTGAAGTCAGTCCGTGGAAGCTGGTATCCGGTATTCTAGCAGTCCTCCTTGCGGTTACCCTAGTGTTCGCTGTTCGAGGAATGCCTGTAGAGACAGGTGAAGCCGAGGGCGAAGCGATTCCCAGAGAAGAGGCAGAGAATATAGCAATGGACTTCTTCAACGATCATATGAAGGAACAGATGTTGGGACCGGAGGCAGAAGACCTTGAAGCCGAGGAAGTAAACGAGGAGTACGGACTCTACGAAGTAGTCGTCCTGATAGAGGGTATGATGGGACCACAGGAACACTCTCTTTACATAACTCAGGATGGTGAGATCTTCTTTCCCGAAGCAGTGGATATCGAAGAGTTCGAGCAGATGATGGAAGAACAGGAACAGATGATAGAGGATATGGAAGGCGATGAAGGAGGCGAAGAAGAGATAGTCATCGAGCCAGAATAGTGAAAGGAAACCGACTACGTGTCATCAGAAAAACTCCGCTAAAATTTTTTCATTTTCCTAATTAAATCTATCCTGTGTAACGATACGTTCAAGCACCATGACCGACTACCAGTCTTTGACTGCTTTCTTGGCCGAGGAACTCCAGTTCTCTATCAAACTCCTGACCTTTTTCTTTATTTCTTCTCTGTCCTTGGCGGTGTAGACGTACCTATACCCTCCACTTTTTATGTTGTACTGTCTCCTCCTTACAAGTCCCTGGTCCAGTAGTTTTGATACGGACTTGTGTACTGTGCTCCTGTCCAGTTCCATCTCCTCAGCCAGCTCCTTCGTACTTTTCTCCGAGTCCATGAGCTTTACAAGAACTTCATAGTCTGTCTTAGAAAGCTGGAAAGAGCATCTTATGATCTCTTCGACCTCTATGCTTTTACAGGCGAAATCTATCATGTTATCGGTTGTGATTTTTTTACGCACTATAATTCACACTTTCGTTAGTTATTTAAGTTCCTTGAAATAAGTTTTGTTGACGAAACATGAGCTGCGATATATGTGATGGGGACGGAAGCCTTCTTCAGGCCAACCACAAGGACAGAGGTAAGATAATGGTATGTAGAGGTTGTTGGTCGAAGTTATACGAAAAAAATGATATGGTAGCTGG
>JAKOPB010000008.1 GCA_022257805.1 Nanobdellati archaeon | reverse complement strand
TCCTGAAATTGTTTGATCTTCGCCTTCAACAATTATAGCATCGTCAAAACCCGTAGCATCAATCATTGTCTCCTCAGCACCCTCTGTTGATTTGAGCGTCAGGCCCTCGACATCGATAGTGACGTTCTCCTCGTAGGTTCCAGGTCCAACCTCAATTTCACCACCTTCACCTATTTCTTTAATTGGATAAGAGTTTACTGCTTCTTGAATAGAACCTCCTTCAGTGACATAGATGTAACCATCTTCTCTGTAATCACCTATTGCATAACCTCCTTCAATTTCCCATATGTTTTCTTCAATGAGATTACTCATATCTTCAACTAATTCTACACCTTCACCAAGTCCTATACCTTCAACTGAAGTTTCAAAAGTGTTTTCTTCAACAACAAGTCCACTCATATCTTCAGTTCCAGCAATACCGAAATCAGTTTCAAAGGTATTTTCAACAATTTCAAGGTTTACTGCAACACCACCAGCTCTATCACCTTGTATTCCTCTAAAGGAATCCACAAAGTGATTATTCTTAATCACAGATCCGTTTGTGTCAACAACACGTATACCTCTAGAATCATCGGCATTTTCGTTATCAACCGCAAAACCTTCAAAATGTACATTATCAGCGTCTATTCTGACAACACCATCTTGTTCTGTTGTATCCGACTTTATTGTCGTCTTTTCAGCACCCTCTGTTGATTTGAGGGTGAGGTTTGGAACATCAATCGTAATGGACTCCTCGTAGGTGCCTTCAGCAACTTCGATCGTATCTCCCTCGTCGGCGTTGTCTATTGCGGGTTGGATTCCAATTGAGATGCTCTCTGTAGTACTTCCAACCACCCCGTCATTGTCATTATTTACTTGCACAACTTCAATTTCAATATCTTCATAGAATGCTTCCTCACCTGCGGGATAAACTTCTGTCTCTGCTTTATCATCTATTGAAAATCCATCTTCGGGGCCCCATCCTGCTTCTACGATGTCATACCAATTTTCTTCTGTATCTTTGGCCCATAGTTCAAGGTCAAGGTTTCCTTCATCACTAATAGGTGCTATCCTAACATTCTCATTATAATCATCAGCACTCAAGCTTACAAGAATTGGTGAAGTATGTTCAGCGGGATCATCTCCATTGTTGTCATTGGGTTCAAGCTGTCCGGCAGGATAAACATCCGCGTCGTCTTCTATTTCTATGGTGACTTCGCCGTTGTCACTGGCTATACCTGCCCCCGTTATCATGGCGAAGGAGAATGCAAAAACAGTTAAAAATGCGAGAAGTTTGAGAGAGTTATTGGAAAGTATGGTTTTGGAAGTTTCGGAATTTACGCTCGAGTTGAATACGTTAAACATAAAATTTTACACCTCATTTAGTTTTTTGTTGATTCCACTTTTGGTTTCAGGAGTGAAGCGGTAACCCGTAGGAAAAGCGGCCCGTGTGGCCGGATTTTTGGATGTGGGAAAGAGTAGATGGCGGGTTAGATGTACAGAAAACAGAAAGTTCTGTAGGATAGAACCTAGCTTTTGGACACCTACTCCTAGTATATTCATGTTTGAGTCCCCCACAGACTCAGCATCTATTTGGACCGTGATATATTTAAATCTTGGGTACGTCTGACGCCGAAATTTAACATTCTGGTGTTTTTGTAAGTTCTATGTCAAAACATATATAACTACGTGATGATCTGTCCTGCAAACGTTCTGTATTTTTCCAGAACTGTGCGGTCAGATAAGATCCAAGAACTCCTTTCTTTCTGGCCTCTTCGGTCGTTCCTGAACCTCTTTATCCTGGAGATTTTCTTCGTATGGTTCATCTGAAATACCGTTTCTGTCTTCGTAACTTTGGCCCGTGAACCTGGACTTGCAGCCCAGTGTCTCAATCCTTATCCTTTCATCTTCTCCCATGTGATCACCTCCTCTGTCACTGGGTACTGGATTGTATAGACGATTTATAAATATTCTGTTCGACATCTGTTTGGAGTCCGCAACGGTTTTAAGTTTGTTTCCCGGTTAATAGTAGGTGAGGGGTGTGTAAATTGACAAAGGAAGGCGATGGGAAGATAATAAAGGACCCCGTCCACGGTTTCATGGATCTCAACGAGATGCAGGTGGAGCTTCTCTCTCAGCCCGAGGCCCAGAGGATGACTTGGATAAAACAGCTCGGTCTAGGTCTTCTGGTTTACCCCGGTGGCCATCACACGAGGCTGGAACACTGTCTGGGAACCTCTTACCTCTGCAAGAGGATAGGTGTTGAGCTGGACCTGGACGACGAGGAGAGGAAGTTGCTCGAGGCCGCAGGCATGCTACACGATATAGGACATCCGCCCTTCAGCCACACCGTGGAGGAAGTTATGGAAAAGAACCATATGGAGGCCACGAGGGACCTTATAGTGGGCGATGTCCGGTTGGATATTCCTGGGTCCGGAGACATCCCCGAAATCCTGGAGAGATACGGGCTGGATCCGGAGGACGTGGCCGACCTAGTTACAGGAGATTTCGGTGGAAAGAAATACCTCAGGGATATAATCAGCTCCCAGATGGACGCGGATCAGCTGGACTACCTTGCCAGAGACGCACACCATACGGGCGTTTCCTACGGTTCCATCGAGACGGACTGGATAATAAAGGTCATGGAGATAAACGATGGAAGACTGACCTACAAGGAGAAGGGTATGGATGCACTGGAGGACTGTATAATTGCGAGAGATCACATGCACTCAAGTGTCTACTTTCACAGGACCTCGTCTATAGCCGAGAAGATGTTACTGAGAGCCGTTGAGAGGTATATGGAATCAGAGGGAGATGAGGGAGATGATATCTTCTGGATGACCGACGGAGAGCTCATGCAGACGCTCTCCCTGTCGAACCCCTTCTCGAGAGAGATGATCCGGAGGATCAAAACCAGAAACCTGTACAAGCAGGCATACACGGTGAAGGACACCGATGAAAAGGCCATGGAGAGGTTCAGGTCGATCTCAGATAGACCTGAGGAAGAGATAGAAAAAGACATAGCCGGGATGACAGATCTGGACACGGACCTGGTGATAGTCAACAGGCAGAGGGAGGTAACAGGAGAGCTTGAGCCGAGGCTGAGACAGTTTGATATAAGGATATCCTTCGGCGAGGATAAGGTCGTGCCTCTCGAGGAGGTCTCGGAAATAGTCAAATCACTCAAGAGAAAGGAACCGGTCAGAAACCTCCTCTCGGTTTACACTGTCCCGGAAGAGAGGGATGTGGTAAGGGAAGCCGCAGAAAAATACCTCAAACAGAACTAGTTGAAGAGCTTACTTCTGATTTCGTTCACTCTGTCCTCTGTCAGGTCATCCTTTATCTTCTTCATCTTCAGGATGAGCTCTCTCAGGTCGTCGATGTCCACATCCACAGGCCTGTTCTTGAGGTTGTACTGGTTCTCTATCCTGAGCTCCTTGCTCTTTCTCAACCTGTTTGCTATATCCTCCTTAAACAGTCCCTGGTCCTGTAGGAACTCCGCCGCCTCTATGGTGCAGTCATGTATCTTGGACCTTATCCCTATCCTGTACAGAACTGCGGATATGCAGAAGTACTCTATGTAGTACTTCATAGTAGCCGTCCATATCCTGGAACCGTTGTCCATGACCTTCTGGAGCACCCTGAGGCTCTCCTCGGCGTTTCTCAGGTAGTCTTCGGCTATGTTCTCGCTTGCCTCGGCTAGGTCTATCCCGTCTTTCTGTTTCTTACACCATTCCAAACTCGCCATACATATCACCAAACAGTCTTACAAAGTAGTCCGTTCCGTTGAATATAATATGTTTCTTATGTAGCTCCTTCTTAAATCTTCCGTGTAGCTCTTTCTTGCCCGAAACATGGACCTTGTGAACGGGTTTGTACGTTTCACCGAACTTATCCAGGACCCTGTTCATATCTTCATCCTCTTCACCCACAAGGAGCATGTCTATATCCTCACCCTCTCTTTTGGCTGCGTAGGATCCAAAAACCAGAATTTTCATATCCGACATGAAAGGCGTGGTCTCTTCGTACAGCCTCTTCACCAGGGTCTCGCTTTCTATGAATTCGTCCGTCCTGAGTTTTTCCGCAATTGAGAGGTAGTGGAAGATCAGATAACACTCTTCATTCAGCCGATACTTCCTGTGTTTTCCCTCGCCCTCTACCTTCAGTACGTTCTCGTCCACAAGCTTTTCCACGTATCTTTTAAGGGTCTGATGTGGCTTCCCAAGTTCTCTTTCGAAGTCCGCGAGTATCAGGCTCCTCCTGTAGTCGTGCAGATAAGGAAATAAAACTTCCCATTTAGTAAATTTTCTTACCATATGATATATAATATTACTAATGTTATTTAAAGTTTTTGTACAAAATAATGGGACATGCGCGTCCTCTTCATCTGTACAGGGAACGCCTTTAGAAGCCCTGCAGCCGAGGCTCTGACCAGGAAGTACAGACCCGAACTGGAGGTCGAGTCCGCCGGTACCAAAGGTGCGAGCAATATACCTGACAACGTAAAGAAACTTCTAGAGGAGGAAGGTGCGCTCCAGCATGTGAAGTCTAAACCAGAGGTCATCTCCCAGAGAGCTATAGACGATGCCGACGTCATTGTAGTGATGGAGGAAGAGCATAGGGAACATCTGATGGACAACTTTACCGTGGAAAAGGATATCATGGTATGGGATATAGAGGATCCGATAAAACCCGATGTCGATCCACGTAGAACGTTCAAGCAGATAAAGGACAAAGTCGGGAACCTTTGAGTTAAATCTTCTCCAGTACGAAAACTTCTCTTATTAGGTCGCCGTGTACCTTTTCCTCGAATCTTTTCTTTATCAAAAACTTCTTTTCATCTACTATCCGACCCGGCTCTATACTCTTTGGTGCACCGAAGACACAGTTCCTTCCGTCTTTGAGAACCTCGTGTATCCGGTCGAGTGCCTCGGAGTAAAGCCTTTCGATCTCATCACCGCTTACCCTTGCCGAGCGTCCGTAGGGCGGGTCCATGACCACAGCATCGAACCTTCTGTCCCACCTTTTGCCGAGTTCCTGTACTTTGCATCTCTTTACCTCGCCTCCAAGGCCGTAGTAGTCCAGGTTTATCCTACTCCCGGAGACCATATCCGCCTCGGAGTCGGAGCCGTAAACTTTACAACCGATGAGACCTGCCTCCATGAGGATTCCACCGGTTCCACAGAACGGGTCCAGAAGGCTCTCACCTTTTTCGATTCCTGACAGGTTGACCCAGCAGCGTGCCTCCCTGGGAGGTATGGAGACGGGTCTTGAGTAGGGCCTTGACTCCGATTCTCTTTCTTTGAAGCTGTCCGGGTCGATTCTGTGGATGAGTCTACCTGCGTACACTGTCTTATCCTTCATCAGGAAGTAGAACGTGGTATCCGGGTCCTTCAGATCGACCGTCTCTATACTCGGATTCAGCTCCCCCAGTATTTTTCCTTTCTTCTCCTCGAAGTCCCCGGAAAAACCGAGCTTTTTGAACCGAGCGGCAAACTTTCCTTCTATGTATTTTTTAGGATCAAACGGCAGCTTTTCGTCCAGCCCGAAGCTTCCAAGGTATTCAAGAACGAGGTGCGAGTATCCAAGCCTCTTTAGTTTCTCCACGTTTTCGGTTTCACCGACCACGATCCTCCCGTTCCTTTTCTTGATATCCAGGTCCAGGCTTCGCAGCTCTTCGTAGGGTAATTTCTCATGGAAACCGCCAGCTAGAATCAGGAGCTTCATAGCAAACCTTCCTACATCTCCTCAAGTTTCGGTATATTCAGAAGGCCAAGTCCGTTGCCGAGAACCTGTTTGAATGCTTTGACTATCTCCACCCTCCTTGCCTCGTGTTCGGACCCCTTGACCCTGCACTCGTGGTAAAACTCGTTGAAGAGCTCACATAGCCCGTTAAGATAGACAGCTATCCTGTGTGGTTCGTACTTTTCGGCTGCCTGAAGCACAGGAACGTGGAACCTTCCAAGTTTTTTAACCAGTTCGAACTCTACGTCTTCCATATCTTCGTAGCCAGGTGTTTTCGAGCTTCCGGTTTTGTCGAGTATACCACACGCCCTACTGTAAGAGTACTGTAGGTAGGGACCGGAGGAACCCTCGAAGCTTAAAGCTTCGTCCCAGGAAAACTTGATGTTGGTAGTCCTCTTCTTCGATAGATCGAAGTACTTTAGAGCACTGACGCCTACTTTCTCGGCAACATCTTCCTTTCCAACCAGATCAGGGTTCTTCTCTTCCACTGCTTCCATTGCCTTCTCCTTTGCCTTGTCAAGGACATCCTCGAGGAGTATTATGTTGCCGCTCCGTGTAGACAGGCTACCCTCGGGAACGGACATCATGCCGAACTTTACGTGGAACAGCTCGTCTCTGTTCGCATAACCCATCTTCTCTGCCGCCTCAAAAGCCTTCTTGAAATGCCTCTCCTGTGGCTGGCCCACCACATAAAGTGCCTTATCGAAGCTGTATTCCTTCTTCCTGTACTTCATCGCAGCCAGTTCCCTGGTGCTGTAAAGGGTACCGCCGTCGCTGCGCTGTATCAAGTAGGGTGTATCGTCCTCTTCGCTTTCTATTATTATCGAGCCGTCGTCGTCCTCCTTCGCAACGCCCTTGTCCATCGCCTCATTTATGATGTCTTCTGTTTTGTCCCTGTAGAACCTCTCCCCCTTCCAGGAGTCGAACTCTATATTCAGCCGGGAGTACGTGTCCTTTAGACCTTTCTTCGTGTGTTCGGTGAATTTCTCCCAGAGCCTTTCCGCCTCTTCGTCGCCTTCCTCCAACCTTTTGCTCCACTTCCTTGCCTCCTCCTCCAGTTCTTCGTCCTCTTCCGCCTCGTCGTGGAACCTTACGTAAAGGTCCAGGAGGTATCCCACGGGATCTTCTTCCAGCTCTTCTTCATCACCCCAGTTCCTGTATGCGTATATCAGCTTCCCGAACTGCGTCCCCATATCACCCAGGTGGTTTATGCCTACACAGTTGTAGCCGACGAACTCGAGAATCCTGGAGACGGAGTCGCCGATTATGGTGGAACGTAGGTGGCCTATATGCATCGGCTTTCCGACGTTTGGAGATGAGTAGTCTATTACGACCGTTTTACCCTCTCCGAAGCTGTAGTCTCCATAACCTTCGCCTTCTTTATTTATCTTCTCCAGAAGTTTTTCCGTGTATTTGTTCCTATCCAGAAAGAAGTTTATGAAGCCCTGTCCGGCTGCTTCAACATCTTCTACCCCCTCCAGTTCGTCTTCGTCCAGTTTTTCGACGGTCTCCTCTGCGAGCTTGTAAGGCTCCGATCCCTCTCGGCTCGCCTTTCGAAGACATGCGTTGGTTGCGTAGTCTCCGTGTTCCATGGTGTCCGGAACTTCGATTCTTACCTCCATCTCAAGAAGCGATTCAAGCTCCTCCTTTATCTTTTGTTCAAGCTCTCTCATCGTTCTGGAATAGAACTTCCAGATATTTAAAAAACTCTTCGGTTTTAAATCTGGAGACCCTGTTTTCAAGATTTGAAACTTTGTCTCAAAATATCTACGCCAGATCCTTTTCGAAGTACTCCGCCATCTTCTCCCTCAGTCCTTCCTCTTCCTCGAATATGTGTATGGAGTGATCCCCGGTTGCTATTGTGATACCTTCGCTCATCTTTTCTGCCAGGTGTCTCGGTACCCCTTCCTCCTGGAGAGTTTCCGCGTCGTCGTGGAGAAGGTCTTTTGCGAAATCAAGGGCCGTGGTCCACTCCCGGAAATACTCTGCATACCACTTTCCGTCTTCTACGAGAAGGTTGTGTTCCCCTTCATATCTCTCTATGAACTTCTTCGAGTTTCTTTTGTCAAATATCGGAGGTCCGCGTCTCTTGTCCATCCTTGGAAGCTCATCAACCTCCAGCTCGAGTATCAGTACGCAGACTTCACCGTTGCTCCATTCATCCCTTCGGAGAACTACGAATCCCTCGTCGTCCAGTATATCCTCTAATCGTCCGTTCAACTTCCTCATCTGTGGATAAAGTACGTCGTCGTGTACGTCGGGAGCATCGAACTTTACGAGCATAAAATCCGTTCCTCTCCTATCTATCCTTTCCTGAAGATCCAGAAGCGACAGTGGCTTGTGCTTTTCCTTGAAGAACCTTTCCCTGCTCGGATCCTCTACGAACTTTCTTGCCCTCTTTCTGAATAACAGGAAGTTCTCGTCCGACAAGACGGATGCAACATTTCTGTCCTTGTCTACAGGGTCTATAACTATAAGAACATCTCCCTTGAACTTCTTTCTTTTCAGGTAGTCCTTTGACTTGAACTGCTCCTCAGGATCGATTACCTCTCCTGGATGCCAGTCCTTTGCGGCCTTCAGAACACCTTCGAAGTCCCCGTACTCCTCTATAAGTATTTCACAGAGATATCCGGAGAAGCCCATGGTCTTCAGGTCACTGCCGTAGAGTCCATGTTCCTTCGTGAACTTCTTGAGAAGCCGTACCTCGTCACGCTGTTCATCGCTGAGGTTTTTCTCAACCCATTTAACATGCCAGGGGGTCCTGTCCACGCTACTTTTTATGTTGTCAGGATCGGTGTCGTAGGCCGGTACAACATCGATCTCGTATCCGTTAACCTCGCCCTGTACGTAGGGATGCTCTGCGTAGGCGATCTCCCACTCACCACCCAGACTTTCAACTATTCTTCTCCCGGCTTCCAGACCTTTTTCCTCCAGTTCTTCCATGTCGATATCCCTGTCAAACATAAGGAAAAGATCCACATCCTTCTTGCTCTTCAGCCAGGTGTCCTTTGCTATGGATCCACAGAATAGAGGTTCGTATCCGTATTCCTTTTTATATTTCTCCCCGGCCCTTTCCAGGTTCTCACAGGTTCGCTTGAGACCCTTCATCTCATCCAGTTCGGGGTTTATATCTTCGAGTACATCCTTTAAAATTTCTCTCATAGTATCAAGGTTTATTTCTAGTTGTATCAATAAAAAGTTTTATGCGACTTTCCGGGATATCAGCATGATTTTTGGCCTTTGGGTCGGTTTAGACCCTGAACCGAAATTCTTAAGTATTTTTATAACAATACTACATCTGGGTATGGAATCTCTATTGCGTGATTTTGAGCTGCTGGAGTTTAACGAGTCAGTCCACAAGAGATACAGCAATCTCGAGTACCCGGATGGAATCCCGGCTCCAGAGGAAGATTCTGATTATATCAAACTAAGCCATCTAAAGGACGAGTCCATCGAAGATATGATGGAGATCGAAAAGAAGCTCAAATATAGACCCCATTTCTTGAAGGCCAAAGAAATAAGAGATGAGATAGGCAGGGAGGCGTTTATAAAGCCTGAGTACAGTGACAGGTGGGATACATACGAGAACACGAACAGGGTGAACCTGCCTAGGTTTCTGAAGGACATGCTTCCGTACGTGGACAAGGATACAATGAAACGTTTGAAGCATGGAAAGTATTTCAGAAAGTGCGTCGACGGACCTATGAAAAACGATGAACTTCTTGAACTCGCCAAAACACCAAACTCCTACGCGGTTCTCAACCCCGAGATACAGTTCTTCACAAGTGAAATCATCAGGGATCTGGGAAAGAAGTTCAGTATAGATAAGCTTTTTGATATGACCAAGGACAAGGATTTGGTGAACGAGGTTCTTGAAGAGGATGATGAGGTCGAGGAAAAACTCTATCAGAAACCTCCCAGAGGACGGAAGGTTGCAAACGTCTCATACAACGCTTATATGAGGCCGGAGCTCCATGAGTTTCATGAACATCCTCTGTAGAGACAGTATCACTTTTTCTTCCCGTCGCTTTTGGACTATGGTTATGTTCGTCGGCTGCTGAAGGTTACCAAAGTTTTGGTTACCAAAGTTTTATATAGTGTTTGGAAGAATCTATGTAGTGTATTAAATATAATCAAGAATAGAAAATTTTTTATAAGAATCCAAAGTAACTCCTGATCAGTAAATACATCAACCCCAACTTTTATATACTAGCAATACAAAGTTATGTTTGATTACTACTAAATGGTAAAAACCAATCGATATTATGTCAGCTCGTGAAAAAACCGCAAAAACACAGAAGATCTGTCCTGAATGTGGGTCCACAAGCTTTGAGGAGAACACATCCAGAGGTGAACTGGCTTGCTCAGAGTGTGGAGAGGTCATAGAGGAGTCTATGATCGATATGACACAGGAGTGGCGCGCATTCGACCAGGAGCAGAGGTCCAATAGAGCCAGGACCGGCGCTCCTCTAACCCCGACAAAACACGATAAAGGTGTTACCACAAAGATAGGTAAAGGACCTGGTGAGCTCTTCAAGGTCAACCCAAGCAAGAGGGCACAGTACTCGAGGCTGAAGAAATGGCAGTCCAGGATAGTGGAGTCAAAGAACAGGAATCTGTCCTTCGCGCTTTCGGAGCTCAAGAGACTGGTGTCGTACCTTGGTCTTCCACAGTCCGTTCATAAAGAGGTGGCCATACTGTACGAAAAGGCCGTAGACAAGGGACTGGTAAGAGGAAGATCTATGGAGGCCGTTGTAGCTGCTCTTATCTATGCAGTTGCGAGACAGCACAAGACTCCAAGGACGCTGGACGAGATAACAGAAGCTTCTGGTGTGGACAGGAGAGAAATAGGAAGAACCTACCGCTATGTATGCAGGGAGCTGGGTATAAGGATACTGCCTTCGCAGCCAGAGGACTACATACCCAGGTTCTCGACGATGCTCGGCCTCTCGGACGAAGCACAGGCCAGGGCACTAGACATACTGGAAAAGGCCAAGAACCAGGAGATAACCTCCGGTAAAGGCCCTGTTGGAGTTGCTGCCGCTGCTCTGTACATAGCGGCAGTACTCACGGGACAGAAGAAGACCCAGAGAGAGGTTGCAGATGTAGTTGATGCAACTGAGGTAACCATACGTAACAGGTACAAGGAGATTGTAGAGACGCTTGGTATAGAGGACGAAGTTGAGAAGAAGGTAAAGGAAGACGAGAATAACAACAAGGATTAGGATATTCCAAAGCCTTAATTTCCCGGTGTGGGGTGTGTAAAATGAGAGAACTTAAGGACGCTGTTAGAGTCAAGAAACCGACTGTAGTTAGAGAAGGCGATACAGTAGAGGAATGTTTCATGTACGAGGGTATGAAGGAGTGCTTCGACGACAGGTGCTTCTGGAAGAGAAACGGAGAATGCCCTATAGCAAGTGCCCTCGAAGAAGAGGAAGAAAAAGAAAAAGCTCCTGCAGAAGTGTGGTAACTACTCCATCGCCTTGATCAGTTCTGAAAAGGGTGCATCGGTTTTAACTGCTGTAGCCGAGTAGACAGAACGAACTGCCCGGTAACCCGCTT
>JAKOPB010000070.1 GCA_022257805.1 Nanobdellati archaeon | reverse complement strand
CATGGACAAGCATCTTAAAGGCATAAAGGGTATAACTCAGGCCGTTGTAACTGAGGAAAACAAGGAATGGAAGATACAGACCCTTGGTACAAACCTCAAGAAGATACTCAAGGTCGATGGCGTGGATCCCACAAGGACCGTGTCAAGCGAGCCGAGAGAGGTACAGGAAGTATTTGGAATAGAAGCCTGCAGAAATACTATACTTGAAGAGGGCCATAAGACCATAAAGGAACAGGGCCTGGACGTGGATATAAGGCACATGATGCTCGTTGCCGATACGATGACTGTGGATGGAGAAATCAAGGCGATAGGAAGATACGGTATAGCCGGAGAAAAGGGATCCGTGCTTGCCAGGGCGAGCTTTGAGGTTACGGTAAGACACCTGACAGAAGCGTCTATTGCTGGAGAAGTTGATGAGTTGAATTCTACGGTCGAGAACTTGATAATAAACCAGACAGTTCCGGTGGGAACTGGAATGTACGACGTTATCTACAAACCTCCTGGCGAGGCTTAGGTACGATGAAAAAGAAGTTTGACAAGGAAGCCATACAGGCCATAAGTCTTTTCGAAGAAAGGACCAGTGTAGAGGTCAAGGACTTCATACAGGACGAAGATTCTGCTTACTTTCTGGTAGAACAAGGAAAGGCAGGACTTGCGATAGGTAAAAACGGTAAGAACATAAAGAAGCTTGGTAAGATGCTTGGTAAGAGGATAAAGGTATTTGAATACGAGGAAAACGAGGAAAAACTTGTCAAAAATATGATAATGGAATCGAACTCTGTTCGGGTCGAGGGCGGCACGGCTCTTGTTGATGTCGATGAGAGCGACAGAGGGAGAGTTATAGGTGCCAATGGGAGCAATATAGAAAAGGTCAGAACTCTTCTCAGGAGAAACAGTGATCTTGAAGAACTTAAACTGGAATAAACGGAAAGCTTTATATTTTTCTCTGAACTAGAATCTTTTCGTGGGCCCGTAGCTCAGTCTGGCAGA
Organism: Nanobdellati archaeon; assembly: GCA_022257805.1. Lineage (GTDB taxonomy): Archaea > Aenigmatarchaeota > Aenigmatarchaeia > PWEA01 > PWEA01 > PWEA01. Next base: position 2,038 of record JAKOPB010000070.1, on the reverse strand, counting down.
GCACTAGGCTCTTATTTGTGTTCGTTTGTGCGAGGAGAGACCTAGGAGTCGCGGGTTCAAATCCCGTCGGGCCCATTCACTGAACATATACTCGAAATAGAGGAATAGTTCTTCTTTGGTTGCTCAGATCAGAGAAACGTTTTCAACTTCCACAGAAGTTACTCCGTCCAGCTCTGCAACATCGTTTTCTATATCATCGGTTCCGCCCTCACCTTCGTCTCTCACTATCAGGAGCTTGAGAACAGTAAGACCGAATCCTATTTCTTCCCTTTTTGCATCTTCTACCGGGAACTTTTTCCCTATATCCTTTTCCAGTTTATCCAGATCTACGTCCGGTCCTTCAGGCGTGACCTTGAGAGAAATTGCAACCTTACCCATGGTATCAGTTCTTCCTATCGCCTGTTATTTTCTTGTTTTTCCAGTTCTCGTTTTTGATTTTCTTTGTCTTTCCGAAGCCGCACGCTGAGCAGTAACCCTTCGATTTATGGAAGGATTTCTTCCCACATCTCCTGCAAACTCCGTGCGTCTGCTTCTTCTTTTTTCCTGCAGATGGAGTACCCTTTGACATTTAGATCACCACACAAAGCATACGAAACTATTCAGGCGAGGCAAAGATAACGTTGTCCCCACGGACAACTATCGTGCCCAGCTTAGTCTTGTTGCCTTGGCTGCCGACTTTTTCGGCTCCTTCCAGCCAAAGGTTCAGATGCAGATCGAAAGCAACCAGCTTTCCTGCTATCTCTTCACCATTTTTCAGGTGTGCTATGATTCTGTCTCCTCTGGCTTTTTCGAGTGCGTCCAGTGGTCTCTTTCCGTTTTCACCCATGCTATCACGTTGTTTTTTATTGATAGAGTATTTAAAGGTATGGGTGAAAGATATTTAAATGATAAGAGGAAAGGTGTGAAGTTATGTGGCATAAAAAGTCAAGAAGGAGAATAACAGGAGGAAAAAGGAAGGATAAAAGGAAGAGCAGGAAGCATGAGCTTGGTAGAGAGAGTATACTTTGCAAATCTTCTGACAGGGAAAAAAGAAAAAGACTCTCTGTTAGAGGAAATAAGGAGAAAGTCAGGCTCAGAACCACGGATAAGATAAACGTTACTGATAGAGAGACCGGTGAGACTACGGTCGAAGAGATAGAAAATGTTGTGGAAAATTCAGCGAATCCCCATTTTGTCAGAAGAGGTGCACTTACCAAAGGAACTATTGTTGAAACAGGCAGCTGCAAGGCGAGAATAACTTCCAGACCAGGACAGGACGGTCAGGCAAATGCAGTAAAAATAGAGTAGCTACTTCTTTTCGAAACGGTACAGTTTAACTTCTATATTTTTCATAGCCTCTTGGTGCCAGGCCATGGTTTTTTCAAGTGGAAAATCTACATCCTCGCTGTCTTGAACCTTGCCCCCACACTTCTTTACATAGTTTCTGACGAATTTGTCAGTTTTGCTCATGTGGAACGAGTAAACCACGTCGGCCAGTTCCAGGGACTTTTTGATAAAGGGTCTATCACTTCCCTTTACCTGTGAGCCAAATGGAGGATTTTGAACTACTATATCACCTTCACCTGAAACCTCCTCTATGTCCATAACCCTGAATTCAATCTCTACTCCTGCTCTCCTGGCGTTTTTCCTTGCTATTTCAATTGCTTCTTCGTCCTTATCTACACAGACCACTTCTTCAGCTCCAAGCAGCTTTGCACCTATCCCCAGGGTTCCGGTACCACAGCCGAGGTCAAATATCCTTTTATCCCGGAGGACGTCTTTCAGATGTATCTTCCACAGCACGGAGGCAGCCAGTTCGGGTGGCGTTCTGTACTGCTCTAAATTGGGTTTTGGGTTCCTAAAACCCTTCAGTTCATCCAAAGCTATTTCAAGGTCTTTTTTGTCCATAGGCCAACTTGTTAGACAAAATTTAAATAAGTATGAACCGACTTTAATTCCAGAGAGGCTCTGCCTCGTGGGGTTTGATTATTATGTTGCCGAAGGAGTTTTATTCTCGTGGTTGCTCGAAGGTTGCGAGGGATCTTCTTGGAATGAAACT
>JAKOPB010000005.1 GCA_022257805.1 Nanobdellati archaeon | reverse complement strand
AGGGTGATGAGAACCTAGTTAAGGAGATTAAAGAGGTGTGGAAGAGCTTCTACACTCCCGAGGCCATATACTACAGGGAGAAGAGAGGTTATGCCCACGATGCACCCTTTGGTACACTCGTCCAGAAAATGGTTTCACCGGATAAGACCCTTGCCTTTCTTGAGGCAGATCCATGTAACCCGGAGAGATCGGTTCTAGAGGGTGTCAGAGGTATAGGAGAACTCATGTCCGGTGGAGAGGTGGTTCCCGATAGATATTTCTTTGACCAGGACGGCTCCCTCCAGGAGATTATGAAGGGTAGTGGCGAGTGGATACAGGAGAAAAATCCCTCCACGGGTGAGATAGAAAAGCAGCCCGCTCCTTCAAGTAAAAAAGACGAACCGGTTCTCGATAGAGCGGAGGCAAGGGAGATCAAGTCTAACGTTGAGAGAATTGCTTCGAGGTTTGGTTCGCATGCCCTTGTTGAGTTGTTGGTGAGAAATGGTGATATATTTATAATGGATATAGCCTCTCTACGAAGTTCCAGAAGGTTTGAAGAAGACGGATCACAGAAGGATATCGTTTCTGAGGGGCTTGGTATAAGTCCCGGTAAGGCTTCGGGAAGAATAACCAGATCCGAAAGAAATTCGAATGGTAATGTATTGATGAAAAACGTGCCCTCGGTGAACGGGATTCTTTTCCAGGTTCCAGAGGCTCTTCTTGCGGCTTCAGGTGGTTTTTCCTCCAACTATGCAAAACTTGCAAGGGAGTTAGAGATCCCTTCCTTAATTCTAGAGGGTACAGGATACTCGTCTATGAGAGAGGACGAAGAAATTTCTGTCGATGCCTACAACGGAGTAGTGTTCTCAGAGGTTGTTCAGGGGTTTTCCGATGAAGGTTATGAGCAAAAAGAAAGTATTATGGGTAACGATGATTTTCTTGCACAGAGTGTAGATTCAGTTACAGCCACCGAACTGATGTTACTGGGTCGGTCGGAGAACTTCGAACCCGACAGGTTCAGCGAGGCAGAGAGCTGTGTTGTTGTGGTACAGGGCGACGAGAGAATTGGAGGCGGAGGATTTGGGATGACCAGAAGTAGGGACATTACGGATAAACTTGCTGACTGTCTTCCAGGAAAAGACGTGTGGCTTAAGCCCAGTAACTCTCAGGGGGCCCTGGAAAAGACCTCGGAGATATTAAAGGAACTCCATAACAAGGGATTCGAAGGTACCGGGGTCTTGTTTACTGTATCAAGCTTCGATGAGTTCAAGTCCCTTGTGAACTCAGTTGGTATCTCCGAAAGTGCCGAAGCAGGTGTTGTGGTTGATACTCCGGAGCTACTGCTTTCGGAAGATGAGGTATCCGGTTACGACATAGATCTATTCCTTTTAGACTTTGAGAGCATGGCCAAGCTTTTCTTTGGTCATGACAGGAGAGGAAAGATGATGGGATCGGATCCGTTCTGGAGTTCGGTCAAGGACTTCTGTGAAGCCTGCAGGAATTCAGGGTCCAGGGTGTCCGTTTCTGGAGTTTCAGACAAGAGATTCCTCAAGAAGCTCGTGGAGAGCGGCGTTGATGCAGTTCTAGTGGGACCGGAGGATCTAAATAAAGTAAAGGGTACACTTGCAAGGGTCGAAAAAAAGCTTCTCTTGGAGCGCATGAGGTAACTCCATGAAACTGAGAGCGACTTATCTGATGATTTTAGTCTTGGTAATGGTATCCTTCTCCGTGTGGATGTTTTCTTCGCCTGAAGATATCAACCAAGAGTTCGGCTTCTCAGGCGACAATCTTGTGAGGGGAAGGGTATGGACTCTGGTGACTTCTATATTTCTTCACGGAAATGTGCAGCATCTCATCCTGAACATTATCGCTCTTTTCTTCTTCGGCCGTGCACTTGAGAGTGAGCTCGACATAAGAACATTTCTTATAATATTCTTTGTGGGGGGAATTGTCGGGAACCTCTTTGTACTTTTCACATACCCCATGGGGCAGATAGTTATAGGTGCCTCGGGTGCAGTTTTCGCCGTTATGGGTACGGCAATAGTACTTTCCCCCTTTGATTTCATACCCTATCCTGTTCCGATACCTCTTCCCCTGGCACTTATAGGAGTTTTCATAGCTGTCTCTGAGATCATAAGCTTACTTACAGGCGGCTATCCTAATGTTGCCCATATAGCCCATGTGGGAGGACTTGCTGCGGGTCTTGCATTCGGATTCAGGGAAGGCGGCAGCAAGACAGGAATTCTTATCATAGCCCTCATACTTATGGCGATCCTCGTTATGCCGCACATCTGGCCAGTATTGACTGAAATTTCGTATCTTCCTCTGATAAGGGAATTTCTGGGATAAAATGGAAAACATCGATAAACTGGTTTCACGGATTATAGAAGAGGGTCCCGATAGGATTTTCCTTCAGATTCCTGAAGGACTGAGGCCAAGGCTGGATGATATACAGGAAAAACTCGGAGAGGAGGGAATCGAGACCTTTGTCTCCCTGGAGCCCTGTTACGGGGCATGTGATATCAGGGACGGTGATGCCAGTAGGTTGGATTGCGATCTACTAGTACACGTAGGTCATACAGGTTTCTGCGAGGATGAAGAAATCGATACCCTTTACTTTCCCTGGTATTATGACAGGGATCCGGTTCCCGTTCTCCGGGACTCGCATGGTGTTCTGGAAGACTATGGGAGTATAGGCCTCGTGGCTTCGATCAACTTCCTTCCTGCGCTCGATGAAGCTGAGAGATTTTTGTCTTCGGAGGGTCACGAGGTTTTTGCCGGAAAGGGAGAGAAAACAGAAAGGGGTCAGATTCTGGGATGTGATATATCCGGAGCACTGTCCGTGGAGGAAAGCGTGGACTGTTATCTCTATATAGGTTCGGGCGTTTTCCACCCGCTTGGTCTTGCCTTGCAGACCGATAAACCTGTTTTCAAGCTGGACTTCGAAAAGGGTGAGATTTCTGAACTGGACTTCGACAGGTTCCAGAGGCAAAAAATAGTGGCTATGGAGAAGGCGAGGGGTGCAGAGGAGTTCGGGGTGCTTGTTTCCACAAAGAAGGGACAGATGAAGACTGGTCTTGCGCTGGATCTAAAGGAGAAGATCAAGAGTATCGACAGGGACGCCTACATACTGGTTATGGATGAGATAAGACCTGAGAAACTGAGTGGAGTAAAAGCAGACTGTCTGGTCAACACGGCCTGCCCCAGGGTTGCGGTTGAGCACAGGACGGACTTCGATCAGCCTGTTTTGAATCCGGGAGAACTGGAGGAACTGCTTGAAAAGATCGGCCAGAAGTAATAAACTTTAAAAGGATTGTCCTTAAAATAAACCTGTGGTAATATGAGCATAAAGATTAGAGGCAAGGGTAAGAACAAACTTAAGCTGGAGTTCGAGGACGAGGGCTTTTCCCTTGTCAACCTGCTAAGGCAGAAACTGTGGGACTCAGGTGCAGAAATAGATAAGGCAGAGTACAGGAAGGACCATACATACCTTGACAACATAAGTCTTCTTGTGGAGACCAAGGACAGCGATCCGGTCGATGAGGTAATAAAGGCCGCTGAGGAGATAAAGTCCGAAGCAGAGGACCTGGCCGAGCAGGTAAAAGATTTCTAACTTTTTTTGTCTTCTGGCTTGATTTTTGATGACGATCAGAAAAGTGAAGGATGAGATAAGGGTCCTTGGGTGGGACGACTCGCCCTTCGACAGTGAAAATGATGAAAGGATTCCTCTTGTGGGTAGTATTGTCAGGGGAGGGAAGCCCTACCTGGACGGTGTCCTTGTTGAAGAAATAACTGTGGACGGTTTTGATGCCACCGAGACGATAATCGAAGCCTCCAGCAAGACCAGGCACAGAGGCCAGCTCCGTGTAATAATGCTTGATGGAATAACCTTTGCGGGCTTTAATACCGTGGATATAGAAAAGGTCTATACCGAAACGGACCTTCCGGTTATAGTTGTCACGAGAAAGGACACGGATTTTGAGGGGTTCAAGGCGGCCATGAAAGAGCTTCCGGGGTTTGAAAAAAGATGGAAGTGTATAAAGAAAGCCGGGGATCTAAAGAAGCTTCCTCTTCCCGATGGGAGTCTGTACTTCCAGTACAAAGGTATAAAAGAAGAGAGCGCTAGAAAGGTACTTGAGCTGACGGCCTCGAAAAGTCTGACGCCCGAGCCGATCCGGATCTCACATCTGATAGCGTCGGCAATAAAAACAGGTGAATCAATTGGTGGAGCTTGAAAACATAAAAAACTGGTGGAGAGAGGTCACAAAGGGTCCTCTTGGTTGGGTAATATATATAGCCCTGGGTGTGGTCCTTGCGATCGCTCTAAATTCAGGCCTTTCCCTTGTTCTTTCTACGGACTATCCTGTGGTCACCGTTGAGTCTGACTCCATGGAGCCGGTTCTGTATCCTGGTGATATAGTCTTCGTGAGAAGTGTCGAGGAGTACGAACCCGGTGATATCATAGTCTTTGATGGCTGGAAAGAGACGCCTATAATCCATAGAGTGGTCTCGAGGTCAAGGAGAACCGACGGAACCTTCGAGATAGATGTGTGGCAGGACTTCGATGAGATAACCGAGGATGAAATGAGGGACCGGCATCTGGAGTTGGAGGACGAGGATTTCATTTACGTGACCAAGGGCGACAACAATCCAACCTGTGACCAGTGCCAGGCAACGAGAGAGATGGTCTTGAACCGTCATGTCCACGGCAAGCAGGTTTTCAGGGTTCCCTACCTTGGCTGGATAAAGCTCGCAAGCATGAGGTTTGTTGGCGTTGTTACTGCTTAAATCGACGGGAAGAAGAACCGAAACATTTAAATACGACTTTCGGAAACATATAAGCCGCTTATACTTTCGGAGATGATAAGATGAAATACTGTGATGAGTGTGGTTCGGTAATGTCCCCCAAGAAGGAGGGTAAGGAAAAGTATTTGATATGCAGAGGCTGTGGGGCAAAGGAGAAAACATCCGGGAAAAATTTCAAGGTAAGTAAGAACCATGATAAGGAGGGCGAGGGAATTGTGGTTATGGATGAGAAAAGTAAGAAGGAGGCAGATTCCCTGCCTGTTGCTGAAAAAAACTGTCCTGAGTGTGGCCACGAGAAAGCCGGATGGTGGACCCAGCAGACAAGATCAGGCGATGAGGCACCTACAAGATTTTACAAATGTAAGAAATGTGGCCATCGCTGGAGAGAGTACAGTTAATTCACGAGATCATTACAACAGGTAGATTCACTGCCAGATACTTTCTCTTGCTTCTTTGGCATCTTCTTTTTCTTTCTTTTTGTCTTTCTTCTTGACGCCGGGGTTATCTTTCTTTTTTGGCTTTGGCCTGTCCTTTACACCTACCTTCGTGTCCTTGGTATGGTGAAGTTCTACAGGAAGATCCTCTTCTGCATCTTTTTTCTTCTCCTCTTTTTTCTCATCTTCCGAGCCCATTATTTTGTCCGCTGTACTTTCCGTTCTTTTTCTGGGCTTGTCTTCACCTTCAGGGTAGATGACTCCGCCTATCTGTCCATCATCTTTGGTATAGACAGTGGGACCTCCCTTTTCTTCCTCCGTCTTCTTTTTACCCTTCTTTACCTCTTCCTTCTTCCTCTCGCTTATGATCCTTTTCTGCTTCTCCTCAAGCTTCTTCTTCAGCTCTTCATCGAGAAAATCATACCTTCCCATATTTTCACACCTATATTCTTAATAACATCATATTTTAAAAAGCTTCGTTTCTCTCAGAAAAGTAGCATCAGAACGTTTCCGTAGTATACTGTCACTGCTATTGCTATAGGAAATACAGGGGCAAACCTCACACCCTCTCTTATAGTTACGGTTTTGTAGTTTTCTCTTATCTTTCCAACTTCCTCCTCTTCTAGACCTCTGATCCGGGTACTTGACTGATTGAAGACGGATCCGAAAATTTCAAACGACCGGGAGTATAAAAGGTAGATGAAGCCGATCATAACACCCAGGATCGGAGCCGGAAAACTCAGGTAAAAGTAAAGTCCTTCAGTGAAACCAAAGGCGTACATGGTCAATGGAAGGATACCGAAACCCATCAAAAACTTTGATAGACCCTTGAGTTCTTCGATCGGGTCATGGGTTGCATCGATCTCTTCGATCTCCTCTGCCAGCATATCACCTACCCTGAGCTTGTCTACATCTATCTTCTTCGTGAAGCCCGTGTCTTCCACTGCCTTCAGAAACCGAAGCAGCAGAAGCAGGAGAGCCACTGCAGGTGCCAACATGAGAAAATAAAATACGTATGTACCCCATCCCACAGCTGCGACCGATGCAAGGGCTATGATGATGGGTAGGGATGATATAGCCACAATTCTTTTCCAGTCCGAGCTTGCCCTTGACATAAAGTCGTCCACCACATCGCCTTTCCGGATGGATATGCCCAGGGCGTATATCAGCATATATACAGCACCGATCAAGAAGGTGTTTATCATTATCACTGCACTGAAAGGGAACGGGTGAGTTTGTGCTGCGAAGACGGGAGCCGATGGTATCAGTGTCCCTATTCCTGTCAGAACCTTTGCATCGCCTCCTCCCCACTGTCCGGCCATGTACATCACGAGACCAAAGGTAAAGAAAGCAGAGCCTATTGAGGCGGATCTGAATATATGGACGGGATTCCACTCCACAATCGACCAGGTAAAGTTTATTATCAGCCCGGCTGCGACCATTCCCAGTGAAATCTCATCAGGTATTTCCGTTGTCTTCAGGTCAAAAGCTCCGGCGAGGGCCGAACCCACAACCGCAACAGAAACACTGATGTAGGGAAACATAACCTTAAATTGTCGTGAGCCTTAAATATAGTTTGGGTTCACTGAAAGCTTATAAAAATCTTTATCCAATACAAACTTTAGGTGTTAGTTTGTTACCAATACCGGATCATGTCGCAGTTATAATGGACGGAAACAGAAGGTGGGCGGAGAAGAGGTCTCTTGAACCGAACAAAGGTCATGAGGAAGGCGAGGATTCCGTGGAGGAGGTTCTTGAGAAGGCCCTTGATATGGGCGTAAAGTACGTGACCTTCTGGGCCCTGTCTCTCGACAACGTGGAGAAGAGGTCCAAAGAAGAGGTCGAGGAACTTATGGATCTCTTCAAGAAGAACTTTGAGAAGATCAGAGAGGACGAGAGGATACATGAAAACAAGGTCAGGATAAATGTCCTCGGCAGATGGAAGGAGACACTCCCTGATAATGTAGTTGGTTCAATAGAAAAGGCGGTGGAGGCCACCAAGGACTACTCTGATTACCACCTCAATCTTCTGATAGCCTACTCAGGTAAGGATGAGATGCTACGTGCTATAAGGAATATAGTCGAGGACAGAGACAATGGAAGTGAAGTAACTCCGGACCTGATCAAGGAGAATCTGTTCACGTCTGATTTCCCTGAAGTGGATCTCATGATAAGGACAGGTGGTGAGCCGCATAACAGCACGGGTTTTATGATGTGGGATATCGCAGATTCACAGTACTATTTTACAGAAAAGCTGTGGCCTGACTTCGGTGCTGAGGACTTTGAACGGGCGGTGGAAAACTACAGAAAAAGGGAAAGAAGATTCGGAAAGTAACTATCTTTCGTCCTTCGTGCTCTTTGGTACGGTGAAGAGATGATGTTTTGTATCTCCCCATAACTCGTTTGTAATCCTCTCCTTTATTATTTCCTTGGGGTTGGGAAGCAGTGAAACTCTTTCTTTCAGGTCTTCCAGGGACTCGAACTCCTCGATCTTTCTCTCGTCAAGGACGTTCCACATGTGTTTTTTACCAACTCCGGGAAGTGCTTCCAGCTGATGCATCCGCGGCGTTATCGGTCCCGAGCTGTTGAAGAATTCCACGAAGCGATCTTCGTTTTCCTCTATGAGATCTTCAAGTCTCTCCTCGAGCTCTTCCTTTGCTACAGTCGACAACTCGTCAACGGTCACACTCTTCTTTATGTACTTTACCTTGTCTCTCTTACCACTTCCTATGTATACAATATCACCTGGCTCTACCTCTTCTCCATTTCTCAGAATAACCTCTAGCAGTGAGAAATATCTGTTGCCAAGAACCTGTGCCATGGGTTCACTTCTGCTATCGGAAACCTTGCCGGTAGGTAGGAAATCAAGCACTACCGCATTTTCGTCCTTTTTTTCTTTGGGCATCTTTAACACCTTGAGAATTAGAGGTTTTCAGTAGTTTCTGTATTTGTCCAGGATTTCAAGGACCTTTTCCATCTCCTCCTCTGATGGGCTGATCCTTTCCTTGGAGAATATTAATCTTACTCCACCTTTTTCCTCAGGCATTATGTTTATAAGTATGGCCGCCTGTCTGGGCTTGATCCTGCCGACTTCCTGTAGTTCTTTCATGGCCTTCCTTGCGTCTGTGACATTCATATCTACGTTTTTCTCCAGAAAGTCCATGCATATTTTCTGCTCGTAGGCAAGCTCCTCTCCCTTCTTCTTTGACATGGTGTTCCTCGCCTCGGCAGCGGGAACAGGTTCTTCATCTACGACTTCCATAATATCTTACCTAATCCTCGTTTTCTATCCTTTTCAGATGTTCAGGATTTACATTCAATATCTTTTTCTTTCCTCCTTCCGCCAGCTTCACCCTGTAAGAGGCCCCTTTCTTACCCTCTACTTCTGCGATCTGTCCCTGGAACCGTGGGTGCGGCATGCCACCGTGTGAAGAAGGCTCTATGTTTATCTGTACCTTTTCTCCGTTTTCGAACTCCTTGAGAAAATCATTCGGAGATACGTCTCCGTCCTTCTTTAACTTTCTCCTGGTTCCGTGCATCTTCCCCTTGGATCCTTTCATATTCCACACCCGATACCCATTACTCTTTCAGGTTTATATACCTTATACATTCCTGTAGTCCAACTTATAAAAATTTATCTCCATTTCAGCTGTCTTTGCTCAGAAACCCCAGATCCTCCTTCCCGTGGATCTCGATGACGTCCAGCTCCGTGCATTCTGCTCCCACACCAAGAACTGAGGCAACGGACGGCTCCGTTCTACCATCGTCCCCGGATATCATCTCCTTGATGTATGTACCGGCCTCGGCCTTCACCGTGAGTTCTATTTCTCCTTCACCCGTCTTCTTCCAATCCAGCTCCTTCACCTCCCTCTTCCTGTATCTATCAGCCCTGCGGTGTTCCACCCTCTGCGGAGTCCTCTGCGTCAGCGTCACTCCTTCCAGTTTTTCCAACCTTTCCAGCTCATCCTCGTCCACGTCCTCCTCCAGTTCCACCAGCGCCCGGTAACTTTTGTCGGGCTGCCAGCTCTTCAGTTCCTCCACCCTGTCTCTCCCGACAATCTGCAGGTTCCTGACGTTCACCTCGTCATTTTCGTTCACCTCTCCCTCCACCTTTTCCAGATCCAGGTCCCTTCTCTTCGGTTCCAGGAGTTCCAGGATAAACGGTCGCCAGCCCAAGCAGCGCGCATCTATGTCCTCCCTTCCGGCGCCGTGGAACTTCTCGTCTGCAGAGTCCGCAGCTCTTAAAAACGCGGGTGCGATTATCTCCTCCAGAGAGATCTCGTACTTACCTGAAGGCCACTCCGTCTGTGGAATACCTCTCTCCGTTTTCTGGTACTCGCCGTAAACGCAGAGCGAGTTAACATTAAGCCTTACCTCTTCCTCCTCCACGTCCACCAGAACCTGTATCTCCGGCAGCTCGAACTCCACCTCCTTCCCGGTCTTTTCCTCCAGTTTTTTTCCTAGCTCCCGGTTGAACTCGGCCTTCATCTCCTCGCAGTGTTCGATGCCTATCTCCTCCCAAAGCTCCTCCTCCCTTTTAACCAGACTGTCGGGCAGCCTTGTACCTATCAGAAAGTTCTCGAACTCGTATCCCTGCAGCTCTATCATAACCTTCCCAGACCATTCATCCAGCTCTCCGAAAAGCCCATCGCATACTGCACAATCCCTTTCTTCCTCTTCTTCAGGACTGTAGTGCCTAAAATCCACTTCCGAGAAATTTACATCTTCAACATCCACCTCCTCCCCTGCGTCCATCATCATGGCCGCGAACCTCCGAACCACGCGACCACGCTCCCGGTTGGACATACCTGTGAGTAGCTGCGCGAACTGCCGACCAAGACAGTGGTCGCACACATATTCCTTCTTCAGTATCTTCTCGACTCTTCCCCACATCTCCATACTACCACCTTTATTTCACAGCGAACCTTTAAAGGTTTTGAGATTCTCCGGAGTTCACCGATTTCCTGATCATTTTGGTCCTGAAGCTTCTTTGAACTTTAAATATTTCAAGAGACAATACTTGTGTGATATCATGCCTACTCTCGAGGTTAGCGATGAGACTTACGGGAAAATACTTGAAGATATGGAGAAGGAGAAGAAAAGTAAGGACGAGTCGCTAGAGAAGTTTTCTGGAAGATGGAAAGACTTATCCGCCGATGAGGTGGAGGAAATGAAGAAGAGAATAAGGGAAATGAGGGATGAAAGTGCCGGGAGAGTGGCCTGAATGTTTTGTGTCGACACAAATTTCCTTATAGATCTCCTTCATGGCGAAGAGGAAGCAGTAGAACTGGCTTCTGAGCTTAAGCTCTCCGAGGTTATATTGACAACTATAAATCTCTACGAGCTCTACCTAGGGGAAATGATCGTTGGAAAAGGACTTTCAGATGCTAAGGAAATGAGGAGAGATTTTCAGGTTAAGGAAGTAAAGGAAAAGCATGTAGGGGAAGCGGCCGAGATACAGAAGAGGCTTATGGACAGAGGTCAAAGGATTCCAGCCCTTGATGCACTTATTGCTGGAGTTGCCAAAGGCGAAGAAGCAACTCTCATCACTGACGATAAACACTTCCGTAAGATCGGAGACCTCGAAACAAAATTCTATAAGTAATATCTTCGCCCTTGGATTTCCAAGCGAGTATTTATGGAGATAATTACAGGGTCTCAACACTACCACCCTTATTTCACGGCGAAGCTTTAAAGGTTTTGAGAAGTTTTTAAGATTCCGATTTCTTCATCTGTGTGTAAGTTTTTTATTTAAATCAAACTAAGCTTGCTAAATATGGATGTAAAAGTTGTTTCTGAGAAAGACATTTCTTTTGCCTTTTTCTTGAGAAGCGTTCTAAAGATGAAGGACTGGCCTTGGACAAAGAGAGGAATTTTGGAGGAGTTCCTTCCAGAGATACCTGAACAGCGACCAAGCCTCGAAATACGGGCGAGCATGGGCGATATTGTTCGACTACAAGAAGGATGACGTTGAGAACAGGTTGTGAGGATTCTATCCTAAATTCTTTATATACTCCTTCAAATCCTCCAGGGACCTTATACCTAAATCCCAGCTGTCCTTTCCTTCACCTATTATCTCGAATCTTCTGTGAAAGTAGCTGGAGCTTCTCCTATCTTCGCTGTTTATATTTAAATCTATGTTACCGCCGTCGACATCCACTATTAACCATTCATCGTTGATTTTGCTTCTTGCGACCACATGGCCCCTAATTCTTGAAATTTCACCCTTCCTATCAAGGTTTTTTAGCCAATGCCTGTCTAGAGCTTCGACATACTTAGTTGGTATCCCATTATATCTAGCCAGTGGTATATAAGCAAGGACGTAGTCGGTACAACCTGTTACAAAACCGTCTTTGAGTATCTCCGATGATTTTCTCTTTCTAAAGATATTTTCTTTCTCCTTCTTATCAAATTCTAAGTTTTCTTTGAGCCACTGCAAGGCTTTGTAAATAAAATCAAGGCCTTCGTATCCTGAGAACCTTTTAGCAATCTTGGTTATAGGTTCTCCTGTCGCCGTCTGCTCTCCGTCATCTTTCCAATCCACCATATTATCAAAGTATACCTGTTAGTTCCATGGTGAAGTTTAAATAACCCTTATCTACTTATTTTAGTTTATGGAGCTAAAAGTCCCACCGAGCCAGAAAGAAAAGTTGAAGAATTTGGAAAAATCGGTGAGAGAAAGGATAAAGAAAAAGCTTGATGAAATAGACAGAAAGCTTTCCATTGGGATAGAGCCGAAAAAAGTTGTGGAAAAGAGACTAAGAGGACCATTGCATCCTATACTTCAGCAGAGAGTGGGAGACTGGCGGCTTTGGTTCAAAGAGGATAAAGAAAACGACATCCTCTGGTTAGAAGCAATCAAACAAAAAGAAGAGGCTAAAAAATACTATTGAACATCTATAGATCTTTCTTTACTTTCCTCCAGGACTCTCCTTTCCCTTCTTTAATTTCCTCTTCGCTGCGTCTGATCTGTTCCATGACTTCTTCGTCTTTGAGAGTTTCGAGGGTAGCCTTCCAGCTTTCTATTTCTTTCTTCATTTCTTCTAAACCCTTTTCCATCTCTTCGAAGTCTTTCTTCCGGACCTTTACCATCTCGGGCATTTTACCACAGTTGTTAATTGATACTACAGACTTTAATATTTAATTACTATTCTACAGCTTTCACGTTAGTCTTCCAGGAAGGCCTTAAATTTATCGAGGTCACCTTCGTCGACCACGATGTCTGCGTCTACAGAAAACCTATGAGAAAATGCGGAAACTGCGTAGCCACCAACGAGAACGAAGTCCAGTTCCTTTTCTCTCAAACCCTCGAGAACGGCGAATATCTCGTTTTCCCTTTCGATCATCCTGTCTATCACGAATACTCAACCTCCAAGCCCAAGTCATACATCTCATCCAACATCTCCAAGGCCGGCTGAAAGTTTGGTTTGTGTTCCATTGCCCACTTCACAGTTTCTTCCAAGGGTGCCACCGAAGCGTTATCCAACCACTCGGTTTCAAAGTCCTCACAGGGAAACAAAACGTAGTGTATACCGCTTCCTCCCTTCCCCCCGACTTCACAGTCTACGGAGTATTCCTCGAAGAAACTCTTCCAGTCATCCAAATCGTCTTCCAAGACCTTGATGAATATAGGATAGCTTTCTCTGCTCCTGCCTATCTGATATCCGTCCTTAGTCCAGAAAAAGACCGCGTCCGTCTTCGTAAATGCGTATTTCATCCGAGAAAAGTTGGGTAACAAGTAGGCGTCCTTCAACTGTAACTTTCTTCTCAAAAAAGACCGTGCCAACCCTCTCACCCCATCTATCAATTCCTCGTCCTTTATCCTTATACCTGTTCCTCCTTCTCTTTCAACAGCACCTATCTCCTCCAAGCTCTTTATCCACCTGTGCGTCCATCCGTAGGAGGATCCTGTTCTCTTTGAGACGGATAAAATCGAGTCTCCGTCTTTCAAGACCAAGGCGATCTTCGCCACATGCTTGTTGATCATGTCCAACATATTCCCACACCACAAAACTGTAAGCTGTCTTAGTTATCACTATAGTGATAATAATATTTAAAACTTTGCCGTGATCAGTCCAAACACATAAGATGGGGTTTTCAAGGTCCT
>JAKOPB010000058.1 GCA_022257805.1 Nanobdellati archaeon | reverse complement strand
GTCTCCTTGTATCTCATCCCTCCACCCGGCAGCGTCCAGGTTCCCTCGCCCGAAAGCTCGCTGTCGGCCTTCTCTGGATCCTTGTGTCTCCTGCCAAGTAAAACCTTTCCATCCTTCTCCAAAAAAACGCCTACACCGACGCCTATTTTCTCCGACTCCATTCTTTCTCCCCCTCAAATTCTTGAAAACTTGAAGTTTTCAAGTTTGAAATCTCGGATTTCAAATCTTCGTGTTCTGTCCTCCGGGAAATTTCTCCTCTCATATCCTCCAACATGAGCTCCCTGGCCTCGTCCTTATCGTAGTTCCCTAGAATCCAGCCCAGTTTGACGTAGGCCGTCTCCGGCAACATATCACTGTAGTTCCCAATAACACCGACATCCTGCAGGTCAACGCCTGTTTCGTACACATTCATATTGACCCTTCCGTGGATACACTGTGAAGCCATAAAAGCTATATTACCCCCGTCAGTATACTCCTCCAGAGCTGTTTTAATATCCTCTTCCAGAGGCATGTGACCAAGGCCAGTTCCTTCAATAACCACACCTTCACTTCTCTCAAGGTGTTCCGAGAATACATCAGCATCTATCCCGGGATATACCTTAACAAGTTCCACGTCCTCTTCAAAACCGTTCTTTAGTTCGATCTTTCTGTCCCTGTCCTTCTTCCTGTAGTCCTCACGGATCCGCTGTATCTCAAGATTTTCCCAGTCGACCTTGGCGAAGGGTCTTTCATTGACAGTACGGAAAGCGTCCCTCCTTGAGGTATGCATCTTTCTGGCCCTTGTCCCGGGATGCAGGTAACAGAAGGTATCGGAACTTTCGCCGTGCATACAGACCACAACCTCGGCTATATCCGAAGTGGCCGCCCTTACGGCACACACTAGGTTCTGGCGCGCATCACTGCTCCCCCTGTCGCTGCTCCTCTGAGATCCAACTAAGACAACGGGTACAGGAAGGTCCTCGAGCATAAAGGAAAGTGCTGCAGCCGTATACCCCATGGTATCTGTTCCGTGGGCTATGACAATACCGTCCTTTCCATTCTCGATCTCCTTCTCGACTTCGACTGCGATCTTCTGCCAGTCTTCGGGTACAATTTTCTCGGAAAGTGTCCGGAGTACTTCTCTGCCCTCTATATCAGCAATCTTTGCTATTTCCGGTACAAAGGAAACGAGCTCATCCTCATCAATGGAAGCCTTGACTGCACCTGTTCTGTAGTCAACGCGTGAAGCTATCGTTCCACCTGCCAGTAGAACGGCAACCTTAGGTCCATCACCCTTTTCCCGGTCCAGTCCCCCGGTCTCAGAGAACCCAGAATCCTCACCCTCGGGTAAATCACTGAGCTTCTCGATGGAGCAATCGTCATCAAGATCTATACCGACGTTATAACCGCCATCAAGTTTAATAACCAGTGCCCTTTTATCGGAACCTGATCTTGGCATCAAAATACCAACGTACTCTCTGCTCCCCTTTGAAACTTTGACCCTATCTCCAACGTCTACGCCGGCTTCCTCGAGCAAATTCGCCGCTGGACCTTCGTAGGACATAACTATACATTGTAAAGACGATTTAAAATACCTTGGAGTACATGTGTCCAATGAAATAAAATACGGAAAGATGCAAGGGATAAACAATTTTAAACTGGAAATCAAACCTTCTTACGGTATATAATGGAAAAATACAAGAGGATTTCCGCCCGGTTGTTCGGAAACCTTGCAGAAAAGTTAGGAAGTCATCTAGAAAGTCTTGAGAAAAGCCTCGGTAAGAGTGATATGGGCATACTCTTCCGAACGTATGTAAGCATGATGATATCAACATCTTTGTTTGTTTTTCTTGGGTTCTTTGCCGGTTCTGTAGTTTTCCTGAACGTTATACTGAATGAAACTCTCATGTATTCACTGATCACCGGATTTGGCGTGGGACTATTGTCGACTTCCTTCGCTTTTCTTATGTCGTACTACTACCCCATACAGAGAATGAAATCAAGGGCCAAGAGCATCAAAAACAATCTACCCTTCGCCATAAACCACATGTCTGCTATAGCAAGCTCCAAGGTGCCGCCTTATATCATCTTTAAGCTCCTTGCAGAGTTCGAAGAATATGGTCAGGTCTCCAGAGAGGCACAGAAAATTGTAAGGGACGTAAACGTATTCGGACATGACATGAACACAGCACTGAAACAGGCAGTCGAAAGAACGCCGTCCCAAGAACTTCAGGAGTTCCTGGGGGGTCTGGTATCTGTTGAAGAGACGGGTGGAAATCTCGTTGACTTCCTGAGGGTCCAGGCCGACGAAGCTATGTTTGACTACAGACAGAAAAGAAAAAGATATCTCGAAACCCTCTCGACATATGCAGACTTCTACACCGCAGTTCTTGTGGCTGCACCACTGTTCCTGGTAGCTGTACTGACAATAATGAGCATGGTCGGCGGCGAAGTACTTGGGATGGATATAAAAGACGCCATGACATTAGGCATATATGGTGTGATACCCCTCATGAACACAGCATTCATAGGATTCATACACCTCACACAGCCGGAGGTAATATAGATGGACTTCACCAAAAGAGGCATACTCGAGTGGTTTGGAAATACAAAAAAAGAAAGGAGGATATCACTCGGATCACTCTTCATAGGGGCATTCATACTTGCGCTGAACTTCGTATTTCTCGGTGATAGGCCGGAACTCGAGACCTACTTCTCACTACTAAACATAGGTGGCGCACTGATAGCCATCGGCCCTCCAATGGTGGTGAAATACAGGAACTATGAAAAGAAGAAGGAGGTAGAACGAAGGTTTCCGGACTTCCTCAGGAATGTAACGGAAGGGACCCGTGCGGGCATGACCCTACCAAAGGCCATAAAGAAGGCCGCCGAAGGAGAGTACGGTGCACTCAATCCACATGTGAAAAAGATAGCATCTCAGATGGACTGGGGTGTTCCCTTCGACGAGGTTCTAGAGAGGTTCGCAGACCGAATAAACAGCGCTGCCCTCAGGAGAACCGTAACTACAATTATAGAATCCCACCGTTCGGGTGGAAACGTATCCGAGGTACTGGAAGTGGTCGGAGAAGCAGTGACAGAGATGGAAAGGATAAAGAAAGAGAGGAAGAGCCACGTCTACTCTCAGATGATAACTGGTTATACGATCTACTTTGTTTTCCTCGGAGTTATGATAGGGCTTCAGCGCTTCCTTATACCGAGCCTGGCGATGGAAGGAGGAGCAGGAATAAATGCAGGGAACGGAGCTGGGCTGGAGATGGAAAATCTGGCTTTGATCTACGAGGACATGTTCCAGAACCTTGTGATAATTCAGGGGCTATTTTCGGGTCTGGCCATCGGAAAGATGTCCGCAGGATCCGTTATAGCAGGTCTACAGCATGTGCTGGTACTCGTGGTAATAGGTTACACAGCATTCTTCATTTTCATATGAAGAGGGGAAAAATATATAAATGGGTGAATGAAAGTTTAGACTAGATGAGTATGGTAGGAATGCCCTCGATGAACAGAAAAGGTATATCTCCTTTGATCGCTGCTGTTCTACTCATAGCTT
>JAKOPB010000139.1 GCA_022257805.1 Nanobdellati archaeon | reverse complement strand
GTGCCTGTGTCGATATACAATCCCCACGCAAAGGCCAGCAGAAGTATAGAGGATCTTGCCGGCCGACTTTTGGGCAAAGAACCAGAGAAAAAGAAATGGGGGATATACAGGAAGTTCAGAGAGTTTTTACCTGGTCTTTAGCTATGACAACTTAGGCTTCAGCCATTCTATCAGTGATTCACGGTTACGACCTTCCTTCTCCAGGTCTATTAGTTTCTGTATGTCGAGATTTTTTTCATTGACCTCTTCCTTGATATCTCTCACACCCTTTTCCAATATTTTTTCATATTCGTCCTCTTCTGGCGTCTCGGACTCCTCTTCTTCCTCGTCCTTTTGTTCTTCTTCCTCTGCTTCTGTTTCCTCCTCGGGTTCCTCTCCCTTTGTTCCCTCTCCTTCTTTTCCTTCACTTGTCTCCCCTCCCTTTCCTTCACCCCTTTCCATAACCTCTTCTATGTTTTCCCACATTTCAACGAGCCTCTCGTTTATTTTTTCTATCTTCTCCTCATTGGAGTCCTTTATTCTTTCGTAATCACTTGTGGATATCTCGCCCTTCTCGTACTCCTCATCAAGGTTCTCCAGGAATTCCTCCACGTCCCGCCTTTTCTTTCTGAGTTCAACTATAGGTTGTGGAAGGGACATATCTTCCAGTGGAGCTATTTTACCGTACTCCTCCAGCTGTTCCTCGAGTTCTTTAACCCTTGCTCTCACCTTTTCCATCTCGTCTTCCTTTACAGCATCGTTTACATCTACCGATACTTCGTCCAGCTTCTTGTACATATCACTTGTTTTTTCATTCAACGTATCGACCATTGCTTTGTACTTACTGTATTCGTTCATCTTTTTCTTCATCTGTATGTTGAGCTTCTCGGACTTCGAAGCAAGCCTCTCTATGTAGCTCTCTGCTTCCTTGATCTCCTTTATTTTTTCCTCGAACTCCTTGTTGAGTTCTATGAGGTTTTCTAGACTTCCGAGATCGTTCAACGTTTCCTTCACGTCGTTTGCCTTTTGATCGGTTCTTTGCAGCTTTTCCTCGAGCTTACCGAGCTCTCTCTCGTTGTTACCTATGTTCTTCTTTACTTCTTCAAGGTCCCTCTTT
>JAKOPB010000138.1 GCA_022257805.1 Nanobdellati archaeon | reverse complement strand
TTCCTGGATCAGGTAAAGGTCTCTGTGCTGATGCAAGCGGTGAAAAGACTACAACTGACGCTACCAGAACTGTCATGATCTTAATGATTTTTTTCATAATTTTCACCTCCTCATGTCTTAATCTTACGTCTACAAACCCTTAAAGATTGCCCGAAACAGCATGCAACAAACTAAAACAAACAGAAATATCAGTACCTCTCTCCTTCAAAAACGAACCAGTCCTTGTTCTGGATTAGAAGGTAGGTTTAATAGAAAAAAAGGAGTTTTTGGGCCAGGGTTATTGGCCATTGGGGATCTCATCTGGTGCACCGTTTCCTGCTTCTTCTCCGTCTGTAACGTTGTCATCTCCGTTCTCGTCTATCGGTGTATCCGGAGCTTGATCCTGGCCTTCTTCATCTTCTTCCGGTACTTCTCCTACGTCGTTCTCTTCTTCAGGTGGACCGGGCTGGATGTCTGTTGGAGGACCTCTTTCACTCACTGCATCTAGGGCTTTTTCAAGTCCTTCCTGTGCTTCCTCGGGTGTGTTTGCTCTTACTTCTTCCAATGTGTTCTGTGCTACTGAGTGTGCCCTTTCAGGGTTTGTTCTGTTCAGAGCCTCTATAGCTCTTCCTCTGCCACGTGCGCTGTTGTTTATCGCTCTATCGATTCCTTCGTGTGCCTCTTCAGGAATCCTTTCCCTTACTTCGGCCAGTACAGCCAGGTGGTTCGATGCCTGTCTTGCTACTTCCTCGGCAGCTCCTTCGCTTCTGTTCCCGTCTCTTTCCCTTCTCTCCATTGCTCTTTCGTAGCCTTCGACAGCTCTCTCCATGGCTTCTGTCTTGTTTTCCTCTGCCATAGCTCTTATTTCGGCTACTCTTTTACCTGCAACTACTTCGCTTGAACGGAACCTATCAAAGAAGGTATCAAGACGGTAGAAGGGACTGTCAGGTGTGATCCCTGGATCAGGCAACTCCGGCTGAGCAAGTACTGTTGGTGCTAGGATCACCAACGAGATCAGAAAGCTAAATAATGCAATCTTTTTCATAATTTGTCACCTCCGTGTCCTTATATTAACACCTATATCCAATAAAGATTGCCTGAAACGGCATGCAACAAGGCGAAACAAAGAAAGAATTATTCTTTTTCCTCTACAAG
>JAKOPB010000116.1 GCA_022257805.1 Nanobdellati archaeon | reverse complement strand
TGTCGAAGTTTCCACTTACAGCAAACCTTCCAAGGGTGTCTATTTCTACATCCCTTTCGACGTCCGGCTCGCTCCATGTGGCATTGGCGGCGATGCTGTAGATTCCTGGTCGCGCATCGTCCGGAAGCTCGAAATTTAGATCGTATGGACTTATTAAGCCTTCTTCGTCGGTGATTCCGAACCCAGACATAAGTTCTTGACCTTGCGGATCCCTTACTGTGAAGTTTACCTCGGCTCCTTCGATTCCGTCGCCTGTCTCATCGGTGAGGCTGTAGTATATGCTACCTTCATCTCCCGGGAAGTAGTATACAGTTACGTCTTCGTCGATCTCGATCTGGCTTTCGTTGTCATATGTTACAAGGTAGGTGTAATCTTCGTCTCCTTTGCTGTCCAGGACCCTTATCCCCCATCTTTCGCCCTCTTCTTCTGTGTTGACGAAGACAGAGTCATATAGGTGGCAGCCATCTTCTTCCTCGAACATCTGTTCAAGCTCAGGGTGAACCGATTCGTCTTCTAGATAAGAGACTATGTCCTGCACATGTTCTTCTGTCTTGAAGGAACATCTTGTATCTTCTTCCCTCAGAGTCATAACTTCATCGTGGATCACTGCCGTTACTGTGAAGTTCGTTTCTGTCGTGTCCATGTTGAGTATCTCATCGTAGGCCGTCACGCTGACATTGTAAAATCCCCTGGAGACCGTATCTGCGTCGCCTCCGAAGTCATCGGGATAGGTTGTGTTCCACAGCGAGTAGTTTTCGGTCCTTTCCATTAGATCCATTTCTCCTGTTATGTTTTCTCCGTCCGGAGTTGTCACAGTAGCGTTTGCTCCGTCTATATCGAACTCCGTTTGTGAGGTTGTGTTTGAGATTATCACCACGCTTTCGCCCTGTAAAATTGTTTCATCCGGTTCAGTCCACGCCTCTAATGTAGGTGGATTTGAGGGGTAAAGCGTGACGTTAAATAACTGCCATCCAGGGTCGGACGGCTCCTCCGTGGATACGTTGTAGGTCGCCCTGTGGACACTTCCCGGATCCCCGGTGACGTCATATTCTATATTGATCTCCTCGGAATCCTCCATATCCACGGAAAAATTGCTTGGATCGATTGATGTATAGTTAGCTTCTTCAGGGTCTACGGTGAAGTTCATCCCTATATTTCCGGTGTTTACGACTTCGGGTGTGCAGTCCAGAACACCTACGTCGCCTTCACCGGCTTCTTCACATTCCTTGGGTTCCATGTACCACGATCTAGTTGGGGGCACGGTCACGTTCAAAATAACTGTATCGTACCCGCCACTGCTTGATATATTTAAGATGCCTTCGTAGTAGTCTGCTCTCTGGCCTGCTGGTACACTGACATTCACATATACGTCCATGCTTTCACTGACTGCAAGGTTCGTTATATTTTCAGGCTCAAATGAAACATTGAACTCCTCGCATGAATCGCCTTCCTGACATACAAAACTAACGTTTGTCAGATTGTAGTTGCCGAGTGATTCAACGGTTAAGCTTCCTATCTCTTTCTCCTCGTCCGGCGATATCTCTTGTTCCAGTTTATCTTCAGGAACGTTCTGTACAGGGTTTTCTTCAACAGTTACTTCCAGTTCAGATGAAGTGGTTCTTAAAGTTCCATCGGGGTCGTTCCAACTGGTATAGGCCGTCAGGCTGTAGTTTCCGGGCGTTGTGTTTTCAGGTACGGTTACGTTGAAGTCGTTGATAAGGCTGTTCGAGACATTCAAATCGTC
>JAKOPB010000001.1 GCA_022257805.1 Nanobdellati archaeon | reverse complement strand
TTATGTGCTCGGAATCCGCGTTTATCCAGAGAGCAAAATCGAGCGGCGACCTCTTCTCCTCACGTTCTTCCTCTGTTACTCGGCCCCCTGCACCGGATTTCAGCTTCTCTATATCCATGCTACCTATCTCCGGGTAGCCGTGGTCTTCGTAGAACTTCATGACGTCGAAGTAAACCGTCCCGTTCCTCTCGTATCCATAGCCGCTGTCTATAATCTTCTCGACGGCCTCTATCATTTCCACCATATGTCCAGTTGCCCTTGGATTCACGTTGTGTCTTTTCATGTTCAGTTTTTTCATTTCCTCGTACCATCTCTGCACCTGCTCCGTTACCAGTTCCATAGGCTCTATCCCTCTGTCCTTTGCCTCCTTCTCCACCTTGTCTTCTCCCTGATCCGAGTCGTCCGTCAGGTGACCTACGTCCGTTATGTTCTGTACGTGGAATACGTCGTAGCCCTTCCATGTCAGGTAGCGGTTCAGAATGTCCCAGGCCGCGTAGGTCTTCGCATTACCTATATGCATGTCCAGGTAGATGGTCTGGCCACAGGAGTAGATATTGACCTTTCCCTCTTCCAGAGGCTCGAACTCCTCCTTCTTCCTTGTCAGTGTATTGTATAGCTTCAGTGTCATGTTATCGATTTATGGAGCCGGGTGCCGGATTCGAACCGGCGTACGCGGATATCCACGTTCCTTGGTTTTGATGAAACTTTTTTCCTTGAAAAGTTTCTCTGCAGTCCGCTGCCTGAGCCAGACTCGGCCAACCCGGCTTCTTTGTGATTTATAGAACTGAACGGTTTAAAACCTTTCGCAGAAGATATACCTTTCAGAGAATCAGTTGCTTCCGCCTCGGCAAAAACGTCCACCTGCCATGTCAGACACCTATATCCTCTTTGTCCTTGTTTCTTAAATATCTTCGGGAGTTTTAAGCCAAAATACTATTATACCCGATGCCCCAGAGCAGATCCTTGGGATATCTGAAAGAAGAAATGTATGAAAAGGGCCGATCTGACGGAAGGTGAAAATCTTCCAACTATTCTTTCCGGAGCCACTGTTTAAAATTTATCGAATTCGTCGTCAAAGATCGTTTGTCCACAGTCGGAAAGTTCTTTTTGTAGTTCAAACCTGTTTCTTTCACCTTCTTCTATATCCATCAACGAGCTTGCAGTATCTTTCAATGCTTCATAGACCTTGTTGAGGCCTCGGTAAATTCCTTTGTTTTTCATGGGACCTACCTTGTTACTGTACAGTAATTATACCTTAAAACTTATAAGCATTTGTGGCTAATTTGTTGGAGACGTGTCTGAGGAGTTCAACAATGGACCCACACCAGATCGAGCTTTCTAGGGAGATTATAATAGGTAACGAAGCGTATCAGGAGTTTCCATCCATTCTCGATAAGCTCGACCTCAAGGGACCTGCTCTGCTTCTCTGTGACGAAAAAACGTTCGATGTTGCCGGTGCAGAGGTTAAAGAGACCCTGGAGAGAGAGGGTTACTCTGTAGAGAAGATGGTGTGTAAGGATGTTACACAGGAGGAGCTTGATAAGATAAAGGGGAATGCAGGAAGGTTTCGCTTTGTTCTTGGTGTCGGTGGTGGTAGAATAATCGATACTGCAAAATATGTGGGTACAGAGAAGTCTGTTCCGTATATATCTGTTCCCACAGCACCCTCCCACGACGGTATAGCCAGTTCCAGAGCAACTATAAACAAAGAGGATCGCCGTTATTCCTACAAAGCAGACGCTCCTATAGGTATAGTTGCGGATCTGGGTGTGATAAAAAATGCACCTCCTGAGCTTATTTCTGCCGGCTGTGGTGATCTGATATCTAACGTTACTGCCGTGGAAGACTGGAAGCTGGGAGCCAAAGACAACGGAGAGTACTACTCGGATTATGCCGCTGCTCTCTCCGTACTTTCTGCGGAGATGGTGATGAGTTCTTCCGGTCTTATAAAAGACAGGAAGGAAAGAGGTATAAGGAATTTGGTAAAGGCCTTAATATCCGCAGGAATCGCGATGTCTATAGCCGGTTCTTCGAGACCCTGTTCCGGAGCCGATCACCAGTTTTCACATGCCCTGGACTACATAGCCGAGGATCCGGACAACCATGGTATACAGTGTGCGATGGGGTCCCTGCTTTCCGCCGCTATGCATGGGATGGATTTCAATAAGCTGAAGAAAAGTATGAGGGAGCTTGGTATACCAACAGAGGTCAGTGAGACGTCTTTCACAGTGGACGAAGCGCTTCAAGCCTGGGAGGAAGCAGGAAGTATTCGTGATAGATATACTGTTTTGGATGTTTCAGATGAGGACACCAAAAGCTTATTTAAACGTGTGGGTCTTATATAGTGCCGTGATATCGTGTCCGACAACTGGGATCATATAACCAAGATAGACCCCGATAAAGAGATTTCTCAGGAAAAGCTTGACAGGGTAGTGAAGAGCGGAACGGATGCTCTTATGATATCAGGTACACAGGGTGTTACCCAGGAGAAACTCCAGAAAGTTCTCGATATGTTAAAGGACTGCAATCTACCGAAGATTTTAGAGCCTTCTGATCCATCGACTGTTATCTACGATGGCTTTGACGATATATACGTTCCCTCTGTTGTCAATGCGATGGACCCAACCTGGATCATGGGTCATCACAAGAACTGGGCTGTAGAATTCGATCCAAAGTGGAGGAGGATAACCAAGGAGGCATATATAGTTTTGAACCCTGATTCTGCTGTTGGTATGGTAACCCGGTCCAAAACGGATCTTTCAGTTGAGGAGGTTGCAGCCTACGCTACCATATCTGAGAAGTACTATGGTTTCCCGATAGTCTACATAGAGTACAGTGGAACCTTTGGAGATCCTGAGGTCGTCAAAGCAGTAAGCGAAGCTCTGGATGAAGCAAAGCTTTTTTACGGCGGTGGTATAAAGAGCGAGGAGCAAAGTAAAGAGATGTCAAGGTATGCGGACACAGTGATAGTTGGTAATGTGATATACGAGGACGACCTCGATGTATACTTATCTACAGTGGAAGGGGCCAAGAAGAAGTAGTTACTCCATTACTATTGGCTTCGTTCTCTCGAGACTTTTTATTTTGTTTTCAAGCTGTTCTATTTTCTTTTTCAGCTTCTTTAGTTCTTCACTCGACTTGTCTTTTTCGACAAGTTCATCGGTTCGTGATCTACTCTTCTCATCCCTCATTTCCTCCTGTGTTACTTCGATGAGGGACATGTCTTTGTTTAGCTGTCCTATCTTGTCCTCCAGCTCCTCCTGTTTATCCTTTAAAGAGGATTCCTCCAGGATCTGCTCCAGCTTTTCCTCTGGTAATGAAACTTCCCTTTGGCTCGGTTCCGAAGATTCGACGTCACGGATTCTTTCCTGAAGCCTTTCTAAGCCTTCGGTCACGTTCGTTTCAATGTCGTTTTGCCTCTTCTTTATTGAGGATATCTCTTCCTTTACCGAGGAATTTTCTATTAATCTCTTTACATCCTCTTCTGTCACAACATCGCCGGTCTTTCCCTTTGTCCTATCTATGCGATTCTCAAGATTTTCTATTTTTTCTGAGAATTTGCTGACCTTTTCTCTGGCCGTTGAAAGATCTTCTGCCACGTCTAGACCTCTTATACTTGAAATCTTTTTTTCTAAATCTTCTATTCTTCCTGAAGCCTCCTCGGCTATCTCGATAGCTCTGGAGTCCTTTTCCTTTCCTGTCTTTTCGAGTCTTTCCTTAATTTTTTGATTCTCTTTTTCGAGTTCCTCTAGCTTATTAGTTACATTTTTGAAACTGTTTTTCCATTTTTCGACGTCTTCAAGGTCCTTCTGTAGCTGGTTCTCTAAATCCTCCAGCCTGCTTCTGAGAGCTTCAGGTGTAGAAGCATTTTCCCTACCCTGTACCTCATTTCTCAGTTCCTGAAAGTCCAGTTCGTTCGTAAGAACCCTGTCTTCTAACTGGCTTATCTTTGCTTCCATATCCTCGAGCTTTTGGATGATCTTTTTGTCGTCACTGTTCTCGGGCATAGTTAATCAGTTCATTTCCTTTGTTATAAATTTTGTCCTCAGACCTGTATCCGACCACATGTCGTCAAGAATAGGCTAAAGTAGGGTTTTACGGTGAAATAGAACACTCCCGGACATCTTTTCCTTTTACTTATTCTATTATGACCGGTTTACTTCTTTTCATCCTTCTCAGATTTTCCTTCAGTTCTTTGACTTCTTTGTCTTCTGGTCCGCTATTGATTTTTTTCTCAAGCTGTTTATACTTCTTCTTGAGTTCTTCGACCTCTTCTTCAAGCTTTTTGCGGTCTTCTGTATCAACGGAGGGTGATTTCTTTCCGGTCGATGACTCACCGGAGCTCCCGGCTCTCTTTTTCGAAGGAATCCTTTTATCAAGTTCTTCGATGACGGCCTTCATGCCCTTGCTGAATGATTCAAGGTCTTTGATTTTTTTCTCGTTCTTCTTTACTTCTTTCTCCACGGAGGATATCTTACTGGCGTTGTCATCCAGGACCTTTTTTATCTTTTTTACGTTCTTTTTCAGTTCCCTTCTTTTCTTCGATGATTTCTTTTTGGATTTTCCTTTGTCGTTACTCTTTCCTGTACTTTCTATCTGTGATACTTTCTCGCTCAGTTCCTGGAGATCTGAATTAAACTCTTCGTTTTTCTCTTGGATGCTGTTAAGTTTTTTATTTATACCTAAGAAGAGGTCCTTCCATTTGCCCGACACCTCTAGGTTCTTCTCAAGAAGTTTTCTGGTCTTCGTGAACTTTTCGTTCAGTTCCTGGAGATCTGGACCTTCTTTTCCGTTGTCCTCGTCGGACATACTTAATTAGTTCGTTTTGTTTATTATAAATCTGTCCTTACGTGTTTTGATGGTCTTAAGACCTTTTTATCCAGTTTGTATCGTACTCTGCTTTCCTTATCCACATTATCCATAGGACCAGTACTGCGATTATCATCGTAGAGTGCCACAGGAAGCTATGTATGATTTCATATGCTGACGGTCCCACCTGCGTTGTGAAAAGTATCAGTGTAAGGATTCTGAAGAGGTTCAAAGCGTATATAACGGGTATACCCACTACTATTCCCAGAACGGTCTTTTTCAAGGTAGATCCGGATGCGATAAGGAGTGAAAAAAAGAAAAACATCCCTTTCCATGCTGTGCAGTCCTCTGTTATGAGGAAGTCGAAACCACCTACTCCGAGCCTTATACCTTCTTTTTCAACGGCCATGCCGATCGTTGATATAACTTCGTATATAACATCGGCGGTAAATTCTTGGAAAGCGTAGAAGTCGAAGCTTGAAGATATGATGTACATCAGAAACGAAAGAAGGGTAAGCTTCGTTAAAAAGACGAGAACTTCTTTCAGCTCCTCGCTTTTGTCCTCAAGCATCTCTACCCCTGTATCTTTTGAGCCAACCAATGAAGCTGTCCTTTTTCTCTTTTTTGATTTCCTTGAAGTCCTCCCAGTCTACGTATCTGACACCGTCTCTTTCTTTAATCGAGACGCTTTCTTCCGAACAGGCCCAGACTCCCTCTTCGATGAAGGTGTCGATAACTTCTTCTTCCATGTCACCTATAACCGCTTCAGCACCCAACTTTTCCAGGGTTTCGAGAATTTTGTCCATATCATCACCGGCATCCTTTATCAATAGGACACAGCCTTTCAGTTTATACTCTTCGTCTTCACTTCTGAGGTTTTGAACGGTTAGTTTACCTACCTCTCTCAGAGGAATTCTTCCTTCCTTTCTGAGTTCGTCGTAGATCTTCCACTTCTCAACTTCTGCCTTGAGTTCCCTTTTTTCGTTTTCCAGTCTCTTTATCCTGTTCTCCTTTGATCTCAGGTTCCTTTCCAGTTTTCTGACTTCGGTTTTCTCCAGTACTTTCTCCTTCTCGCCTTTTTCAAGTTCGTTTCTTTCCTTTTTTAGCTCCGAAGCCCTTCTCTTAAGTTTTTTGACCTCTTCCTTGAGTTTTTTGTTGTGCTCCTCGAGTTTTTTCCTGTCCTTCCTCTCCTTCATTATTATCTGTCTGTAGTTGTCTATCTTTTCTTTGAGATCCTCTTCATCATAGGTTCTGATCTCGTCCTCCTCTTCGTCCTTTTCTTCATCCCCACCAAGGGCAATTTCCACTGCTTCAGAAACATTTTTTGCTTCTCCGGTCACAACGAACTCCTTAACTTCCTCGGAGAGGTCCTGGAGATTTAGATCGTCCATTCTTGATTCTATGTTTTTGAACTTGTCTTTGAAGTTGTTGTATGCGTTCAGGGCGGCCGCTAGGGCGTCTCTTTCATGCAGGTTTTCATAGTCGTGTTTTCTCGTCAGCTCCTTCTTCCCGTGGATGGAGAGGTCTTCGTCGGGCGTGAATATCTCGGCACCAAAGCTGGTGGCCACCCTTTCGACTGCGGATGGAAGTTTTTGTTTATCGGTGGTTACGAGTACAGGTTTTCCACCCTCCGATACCTTTCTTATGATTTCCTCTTCTCCCATATGTTTTCCTGACTCGAGTTCCTTCAAGTTTCCCCTGAGGTCCAGAATAGCGAGGGCAGAAGTTGATCCAGGGTCGATTCCGACTACTGTCCTTTTTCTATTTGTCATCGGACCGCACCTCTTCTGTGAGGATATTTCTTAGCTTGTTGGCCGTTTTGTCGCCTATTCCCTTCACTTTTTTTAGTTCCTCCTCCGAAGCAGTGAAAACTTCTTCAGGCGTTCCGAACTTCTCTATAAGCCTCTTTGACATCTTTTTGTCGACGTCTGGTAGACCTGCGACTAGGAACAGCTGTTGATCCTTGATCGTGGACGGCTTCTTTTCGCCACGTAGTGATATAGATCTTTTCTCCTCCGTTTGTTCCCTCCTTGCTATCCAGAAAAGGAAGGAGGCCGTCTCCTCCTCGGAGTCTGTCCATATTATCGGGATGGCCAGGTCCACGCCTATAGATGCTATTGCGCCGCGGATCGAGTTGGGGTGAACGTTTCTCTGTCCGTACAGGTCCTTCCCTTCTATAAACAGAAGAGGCTTTTCGAAGTTTTTCTTTAACTCCCCGAGTTGATCGAACACGTTTCCGTTGAAGACTGACGAAAGGAAGTCGTTGCAACTCTTTCTCTCCACGCCTACCCTGTCGGAGAGTATATAATCACCCACCTCCAGTTGCCTGGGTTTCACAGTACAGTCCTTCAACGCCATTTCTTTAACGACGTTGGACCTGAACTCCCGGTTGTCTGCAAATATAACTATTTCTTCTCCGTCTTTCAATATCTCTTGTTTTTCCATGCGTAGAAGAATTGTTCAGGGAACTTAAAATATTTCATTGTCCTCAGAAATCTTCAAGTCCTCTTTGATCATTACTATTACTGGTCTTCATATCCTTGAGCGTTTCTTTCATCCTCCTTTCGCGATGTTTACTTTTCCAGTAATAGGCCTCGTCTCTTGTGTCCTTGGCCATGAGAACTATAACCTTTCCTTCCATCTGTCTTCCTGTTCTCCCACGTCTCTGTATTGATCTTATCTCCGATGCAACAGGTTCATAAAATACAACAAGATCCACCGATGGTATGTCCAGGCCTTCCTCACCAACGCTGGTTGCGACGATCGTGTTGTATTCCCCTTCCTCAAGCTTTTCAAGTCTCTCCACCTGTTCGGTCTGGGACATTCCTTCGTCGCCGGCCTGGCCTATGAAGGCACCGGGCTTGCAGCCTTCCACGTCTTCCAACGTCTTCACAATTTTATCAACCTGATCTCTGTAGTGTGAGAATACCAAGATCTTCGAGT
Organism: Nanobdellati archaeon; assembly: GCA_022257805.1. GTDB lineage: Archaea > Aenigmatarchaeota > Aenigmatarchaeia > PWEA01 > PWEA01 > PWEA01. The sequence goes on along the minus strand of JAKOPB010000001.1, from coordinate 13,554 downwards.
CCTTCTTCTCCTTTACCTGATCTTCCACAATTTCCGTAAGCACGTCGAGTTTTGGGTGTTCTATTCCCTTTTCAAGCAGAGAGCTTGTTTTTCTGAATGCCGTGGCTATCTTGCCGTCTTTCATCACAGATTTCGCTGCCTTTGTTTTACCTTCTCTCGCCTCCTTTCTCAGTCTTTTGAAGTACTGGTATAGAGAAGAAGATCCCTGTGTTTCCAGGAGCATCAGTCCGTGTTCTATCTTCATTGCTTCGGCGCTCTTTGACAGGGCCGCGTACATTAGTTTGTCGTCCTCGCCCTTCGAAATCTTTTTCCTGAGCCTTCCCTGTAGTTTCAGGAGTTCTTTTCTGTATACGTCCCCCTTTGGGGCGTAGTCCCAGTCCTTTAGTTTATTTATCCTCTCCTTGTAGGCTTCTTCCAGGAGCTTCTTCACCTCCTCGAACTCATCAGGGAGTTCGACCTTTCTCCATTTTTTGTCCACCTTTTCGATATATCCCTTCACGTCGCTGTCCTTTTCGGTCCTTATCTCTACCTCGTCTATATACAGATTGTCAATGACACGTTTTATGTCCCCTTTCGAGCCCCCGGGCGAAGCAGTTAGTCCCAGAATCCTTGGGTTTTTGGCCTTTTTCATATACATCTCTGCTATAAAGCTGTAAGGATAGTCACCGGTTGTTCTGTGGCACTCATCAAAAATCATCAGAGAAAAGTCGTTGAGGTCCATCCTCCCTGCGATGATATCATTTTGTACTACTTGAGGTGTAGCGAAAAAACACATGCCTCTTTCGTACTCCTTTTCCCTCTTCTCTGGTCGTACCTTTCCCGTCAGTACTTTCATGTCGCCGCCGGCTATCTCCAGGAACTCGTTGAAGAAGCGCTTGTGTTGCTCGACCAGAGGTCGCGTGGGTGCGAGGAAAAGAACCTTTCCGCCCCTTTTATTTAGTCTGTGTGCTGCCAGCAGAACTGCCGAGATAGTTTTACCTGTTCCAGTTGGAAGTACTACAAGCGAGTTGTTTTCCACAGTAGTGTGGAATATCGTCTCTTGGTAAAGCCGCTTCTCCAGCTTTCCGTCCTTTATCAGTGGGTGGTCGAAGTAGTCGTCACTCATAACAGTTAAACATATGGCTTTAACTTAAAGAAATTTAAAAATCTTCCTCGTCCTCAAAGGCATCGGGTGTTCCCCCTGCGTGCCACGACATCCTTGGTCTGACCTTCATTGCATATATTCTCTCGGAGTTGTCGTCCAGTACGATGGCACTACCTTTCTTTCTTGGAAGGTTATTGATGTATTCCTGGATGTCGAATGTCATGTAGGTCTGCATTATATTTCTCAGAGCCTCAAGGTCCGGTCTGGCCGTCAGCCTGTGTGAAACTATGAGGTCGGACTGCGATATTGCGTCCGGATGTATCGCCCCGGGTCTCTGGGTTATAAACATGACGGAGATGCCTGGCTGTCTGCCCTCTTTCACCAGTGTCGTAAGAGGACCGGAGGCCGGTGTTTTTCCTTCTGCAGGGAGAAACTGGTGGGCCTCGTCTATTGCGACCCATGTCATAGGAACGTCTATCTTTTTCCTTCCCTTTATCGTGGACATTTCCTCCTGTCTTCTCGCCTCAACCCTTTTCCTGTATATACGTCTTGAAAGCAGCCCTACAAGCAGACCCCTGACGCTCCATCCCGAGGACAGATGCCCAAAATATGATACATCGAGAACAGATACCTTACCGGGCGAAAGTATGTCCTCGATAGAAAGGCCTTCCTTTGAGAATATTCCCCACTCCTTGGCCGATAGGAACCTGTTTTCAAGGGCCTGTTTCACGTCCTCAGATGCCCTGTTATCGTCCAGTATTGTATCTATTATAGCATCAATTCCGTAGTTCTCCTTGTTCACAAGCTTTCTCATAACTCTTTCAAGGAGTACGCCGAGTGGTTCTGTGAGCGAGATATCGAAGGCCAGGGACCAGTCCTGTGTCGACAACTCCGACGCTTGGATAGAAAAAGTCTCGTCGAAGGGTATGTTTTCCTTCCGGTAGTCCTCTTCAAACCCCTCTGGAACGTAGACGGATGCATCAAAGCTTTTTGGTTCCAATCCCCAGTTTTTGAGAAGGCTTATCTGTTTCTCATTTGGATTTTTGAGACTCCACCATATTCCCATGGTGTCGATCATAAGCATCGATAGATTTTGTCGTATCTCTTCCGGGAGAAGAAAGAACTCCTCTGCCACCACTGCTCCTGTATACGATTTACCCTGACCTCTTTTTCCGCAAACAAGGGATACATGGGGTCTCGCCACGTCCAGATGAACAGGATTGGTCAGGTTTGCCTCTTCACCCTCTCCTACAAGGTGTTTTCCGAAGTATATTGAGCCCTTTTTCCCGTACTTCCTTCTGTCGTCTTCGTCTCTTCCTACGACGATTTCCTGAAGAGGCATAGTTAAGATTGTTGCTCTGGGATTTAAAAGTTGCTAGTAGGTGATTTATATCAGGATGAAGAGGCCCAGAAGTCCAGTGGAACCTGCGACCATGATCGTTAACCAGAGCCACTCGCTCCACATGAGGGTGTTTCCGCCATCAAATGGGTGAATGGGAGTCATGTTTGAGATTCCTAGCCAGAAATTTATCAGGGACACCAGCCAGAAGGTCCATGTCCCTGTGAATGAGTAAAGACCCAGAAATACCGTTCCTATCACAAGGTTTACAAGAGATCCAGATGTAGATATTAAGCCAAGTTCCCTGTCGTTTTCCGTGTCTGCCTTCATCATCCACCTTTCCGTTTCCGTATTTCTAGTCTTTGTTATCAGCGGCAGTGCCAGGACGGCGAGACCCTGTGTCAGTATGCCCGAAGCCAGAGTTATTATTATCCCTATTCCCGATAGCTCTGATTTCGACTCCATGCCCTCGTAGTCGGAGGTCTTCTCATGAGCTATTTCGTGAGCGAGGTAGCTCAATAAAACTATAGAAAAGCACGGGATGAAAAAGCTCAATGTTATATTCTGTATTGTGAAAGCACCAGAGACCACTATTACAGATATCAAAAGGTCCCTCCACTCTTCCTTTAAGGAGAGCATTATTCTTCATCTTCCTTGATTACTTCTATTTCCTTACCAATAACCTTCTCGGCTGCTCTGACGTTTGATCCACCAGGTCCGATTGCCTTCCCTATCATCTCTTCATCGATGTCAATACGGATAAGATCGTCTTCTTCCATCACTTCGTTGATATCGACGTCCAGCATCTTCTCCAGTTTCTCTTTGGTATCTTCTGCGATAATATCACCCCTTCTCTATGGGTTATTTGAGAAAGGTTATTTAAAAGTTTTATCCACGTATTCTAAGCCTTTTTCATCGAGCCTTCTCTTGATTCCGGTTATGTGTCCTGCTCCCACCACTGCCAGAACAGTGTCATATTCATCCGAAAGGCCTACAAGAGCCTTTGACATCCTCTCATCTCTTTCCTCGACTAGAACGGAGTACATCCCAGGTGCCCTCCTCCTCATAACTTCCATGCTTTCCTCTATTAATTCGGCGGATGGAACCTCATTGAGATCAAAATCATATCCACTGAACCTCCCCATCGAGAAAAGAATCAGTTTTATCTTTTCGAGGATCCCGATATTCTGAAATCTCTCTACTGTGATGTGTATAGGCCTGTCTATTAGATACACCTCTATGTTCCTTTCCATTGCTCTGTCGGTGGCGCTCATCATTTCTTCCCCTGGCAGAACCCCTGTCTTCTTCGCTAGTCTTTTCTGCAGCCAAGAGAGCACCTTGAAGAAGAGCGATGGGTAGCTTTCACTACCACCTCTTTTCATGGCTCTGTATCTTCCTTCATCCAGCTCCACGGCTACACAGTCTGGTTCCTTGTCGATTTCATCCTTTATACTCTGCACCGACTTCGGTGAGATGTGTGAGGTTCCCAGTAAACGTATCATATAATACACCTATAAGAAGTATTCGAGTGCATCCTCGATATAAGCCACCTCTACCACTTCTATATCGACCTCGTCCTCCACGTTTAACTCTTCCTCTATATACTCCGTTCTGCATATCTCAAATCCACGAATATCTCTGCAGGTCTCCTGTTTTGTGTAAGTTATCTGTACAGCCTGTCCTTCCGGTACCAGGAATTTATTGAAGCCTTCCCCTTCGACAGCCTTTGCCTTGGGGATTATTCCCCCCACTCTCCCTATCCTTCCATCGGGTTCGACCGTTCCTGTCATCACAACGTCCTCTCTTATACTGCTGTTTTTCAGGGCGGCCATCGTTGCCACCGTCAGGGGAGCACCGGCACTTGGTCCTCCTATAATGGAGACATCCAGGTCCATACTGTAGGTCAGATCATGTTCACCCCTTTCTATTTCAAGATATTCTTTAGAGAAAGAACTTGCTGTTCTTATAGAGTGCTGTATATCAACCCAGAAGAACAGGTTTTCTATATCCACAAGTATCTTGCCGACTCCGGGTTCGGCCCTTACCCATGCCGAAGATATTGTGCCTTCCCCGTCCTGCGTAGTTCCAACTATGTACGTCCTTACGCCTTCTGGTAGAGGTTCGGCTGTAGCGTTCCAGTCTATCGATTCTACTGGAAACTCCCTTGGTTCTGTTCTGGTTCTTTGGACAGGAAGTTCCTGAATCACGATAAATATCGTCAGTCCTCCTGCTACAAAAGCCATTACAAGGGTTAAGCCGAAAAGAGCCTCTTTCTTCATATTATCGGATTGAATAACGGCAGGGAACCACCGGTTCGACGGACACGACTGGAAAAGTTTACCTGTCTTCCTCCTCGGCCCTGCGACCCCCCGAGCATGCACGCCACAGCTTAGGGCTGCTCCCGCCAGGGCCTGACCCGGTTCACTGTGGAATACATCCCGGAGGACAGAGCGTCTACGTTGGAAAACAGGGCTTCTCCAGCCGGGTCTGCCTGGCCGGTATTTCGACCGCTCTATAGAGGTTTTGAACTGCAGGTGACCCCTAGCCACCCGGTCTATCCCTGCCACCCTAAGGTTTGTCCCCGAACTTTAAAGGGTTTTCGGTCTCCGGTTTTAGGCACTACATTTCTCGAAAGCTAATAAGTTTTTGGGTCCTAATTAAGATTATGATCTCGGAGACAAAGGCAGGTATCTTTTGGATACTTGGAGCAGCTTCCATGTTTGCAGGTGTACGGATAGTCAGTGCAGCTGACAGAAGTATACTGGGAGCTACGAACCTTCGTTTTTACAGTGCTCTCCTGACAGCCCTGGGACTTCTTCTGGTGGGAGGGCTGCTATGGATTTCAGTGGGCGGGGCCCTGGGAAAGGAGCCGTAGAACTCGTTTAGATGCTTTTAGGTGGTTTTCCTTAGAAGTTCCTACTTTTCTACCTTAAAGACTTCGTCGCCTTCCCGGACGCGGTTCTCTACTTTCATTCCTATAACATCACCTGGGCTTGCTTCTTCGACATCTTCTCTGTCGATCTCCATGGACTCAATAGTCTGGGTGAAATCGGTGGTTGTGCCCTTGAAATGTATCTTATCGCCCAGTTCGATCTCTCCATCCAGATCAACAATGCCCACTGATATGTCCGTGAAGAAGTGGTCCACCACACCTATCTTTTCTTCGGACATATCTAAAATATGTTTTTCTCTGGATATAAAGTTTTTTGAACCTCCGGAACAAGGCATATACGGTAACAATGAAACTGGTTGTAAAGATAGGCGGATCCATGTCCATGATGAACGAGGGACCTGATCCCGATTACATGTCACGCTTCCTGGACGTTCTAGAAGAACTGGACGAGGAACACAGTGTTTCCGTCTGCGTCGGTGGCGGAGACTTCGTTAATAGTTATTCTGAATGTATAGAAAGCTTCAATCTCACTGATGGTGAGAGAGAAGAATGTTTCATCGAGCTCATGAGAGCAAACGTCCGTCTTCTATCTATCCTCACGGACAAGAAGCCACTGTTTGATCTGGAGGGTCACAGGGGCGAAGAGGTCGTGGTCTCGGGAATAGAGCCCGGGAGGTCAACGGACGCCAATGCAGCCGCCGTTGCGAGGAACATGGACGCGGATCTCTTTGTGAAACTAACGGATGTAGAGGGTATATATGACAAGGATCCGGCGGAGCACGAAGACGCAGAGCTTCTGGAGACCATGGGCTTCGAGGATCTGGAGACTGTGAAAGGAGAGGAGACGCCGCTTGACTATGGTATTCTGGACCCCCTCGCCATGGAGATAATAAGGAAGAACAAAATTACAACGGTCCTGGCCAGCGGCAGGGATCCGGAAAACCTGATGAGAATAGCTGAGGGCGAGAGGATCGGAACCTGGATCGAATAATGCTTAGTAGAACCTACTGAGTCTGATGAGCGTGTTCTTCATGTCTTTGGAGTCCGCCATTTCAAACAAAGACTCCAGTGCAGAAACTATCTCGTTTGGGGTCCTGTAGTGCATCCTCGGGTCAAAAATTATGCCGTGGTGCTTTTCGTCATTTTTATGCTTCTCTACAAAGTCCCTATCTCTTGTGAGTATTGGAGCCTTTTGGTTTCTGGCAAGCCGAAGAACATCTTCATCCGTTTCGGATGGCTCTGGTCTATATATTTCAATGCCTTTGTCTCGAAGCTTTTCATCCACCACAGGATCTATCATTTCGTCGCAGATAATAGAATCGACTTTCTTAGACATCTATCTCATGCCTTGACTTTAGACTTAGATTGTCTCTCGACGACGTTTTTGGTAAGCTCGGAGGTTGCTTGTTCCCTTACTACATCGGGATGAGAAATACAGTATTTTATGGCCTCCTTGACATCTTCTTCGTCAACACCCTCGAACATTTCGGATATCTCATCATGGGTAAGGCCTCTTATCACGAACATCTCATATAATTGAATAGCGGAGATTCTGGAGCCCTTTATTCTTGGACTTTCTTTGAGGGAGTCGTCAAACCTCAACCTGTCAAATACAGCCATAATTTACCCTATTATCTTTCTCGGGAAAGTATTTATAAATTCGTCTCTTCCGTGGGTTGCCCCTTCCGAGAAAACCTATTTAAGAGTAGATGATTATTTTTTCCTTGTGGTACTATGTCAGAAATTATAGGAAGGGGCGCCGAAGCCGTTTTGAAGAAGAAGGAGTTCATGGACGACTACTGTGTCGTCAAGGAGAGGTTGAAAAAGGGATATCGTGTGAAGGAGCTGGACGAGAAGCTTAGGAAAGAAAGGACGAAGGAGGAGGCGAAGCTCCTCTCGGAGGCGAGGCGTGTGGGTGTTTCCACACCGCAGGTGTATGGCAGGGAGGGTAACATTTTGAAGATGGAGTTCCTTGATGGTGAGAAGGTCAGAGATCTCATTTCTGAGTACGGTCCGGACAGACTGGACGAACTTGCCGGGGTGGTAGGAGAGTACATAGCCAAGCTCCATGATCGTGGTATAATACACGGAGATCTCACCACGTCTAATATGATTGTGAAGGAGAATCAACTATACTTTATAGATTTTGGACTTGGTTGTTTCTCAGACAGCGTCGAGGACAAGGCCGTCGACCTGTACCTGCTCTGGGAGGTTCTTGAAAGTACCCATCCAGGACAGAGGGACGGACTTTGGAAGGCCGTAACTGATAGTTACATGGAGGTATCCGAGGATTCTAAAACGGTTATGAGTAGAGTAGAGGATATTGGAAAGAGGGGAAGATATGTCTCTGACAGATAGGATTTTAGGAAGACAGAGGATCAAGGAGAGGGTAAGCTTCCTCGAGGACAGAATTGAGAGCCTGGAAGAAGAAAAGAAGGAACTAAAGAGGAAAGCAGAGAAGGAGGAGAGGAGGGCAAGGGAAGCCGTTTCCAAGAAGCAGGAGCTGGACGAGGAGATAAACAGGCAGAGAGACAAGATAGAATCCATGAAGGACAGGCTAAGGAAGAAAGAGTTCGTAGAGGAGACAACTACATCAGGTGTAGATGGTGATAAGGTCGATAGAGATACTATGACGGATTTACTCGACAAGCTACAGAGCATGGAAAGCAGCAAAGAAGATATTTTTTCGGTATTTCTTCCTGAAAGCACCACGCTCAGGAACCTCGATTCCGATGGGCTCCTTCAGACAAATCTGACGCTCAACCAGTTAAGAAGGCTCGAACAGGAGGATTCCGAAACAGGTAAGGTTTTTTTCCACTGTGAGAATCTTCTGAGTATTCTAATCAAGCCACCGGTTCCAGTTGATAGAGAACAATGGGTCAAGGACAGTAGCTTCGTTGTCGAACCCCTCAGGGAGAAGTTAGAATCAAAGGTTGGTTTTGTATTTCTGTCGGCAGGAGGTTCTGCCGTCGCTCTGTTTGGCGAGGAGTTAGAGGACTTTGATGTAGTTAAAAGCAAAATCAAAGGTAAGCATAAGAAAGGGGGCTTCAGCCAGGACCGGTTCCAGAGAGGAAGGGATGAAGATATCAAGAAGCACATAGAAGAGGTTGTCAGGGCCTGTGAGGATATCATTCCAGAGGATATTGAAACTTTGGCTGTTGGTGGGTCACCTGAGATGGTAGGCGAATTCAGAGAGAGTGACCTTGCCGACGATAAAAACTTCTTTGTCAAAAAGCTTGACGTCTCCAGCGTAAAGAATCCGGAGGATGTGAAAGTGATTTTCAGCAAGTTCTGGAAATCCGATCTCATTCGGATTTGAAACCCTTTGTTTCTTCTATCGGGTGGGAGCTTACATTCTTTCTGCGTTCCAGATACACGACGCCCACGGTCGTGACCAGTGACGTCCCAAAGATTACTGAAAAGACTATCTCAGGGAACATCTCTGTTCCTGGTATCCCGTACTCAACGGCGGGAGCAGATGCGAGGACTGCTGCAGCCAGACCTCTTGGTGACATCAGGGTCATTATACTTTTTTCCATCCTATTGAATCCGTCTCCTGTGGATATGATTCCGACGGCCAGATACCTGGTCAGTATTATAACAAGGGTCATCACACCGCCGTAGAAGAAGAGAATGGGATTCTCAAAGGTTATCAGTATACCCAAAATTACAAAGAAAAAGGTCTTGACGAAGAATGATATCTGGTTCTGAAACTCCTTGGTTCTTTCTGTAAGTCCGAAATACTTTTTCTCTGCACCGATTATATCACTGACCTTTTTGGCATTACCCAAGACCAGTCCAACCATAAAGGATGCTACAGCTCCATGTCCCCCCAGTATCTGGGTCATCGCATATACAAAAAACAGGAAGGAAAGGGTAAGCATGTAGTGAAACCTCTCTCCTTTGATATGTTTTAGTATTCCCAGCCAGAACAGGCCGGAGATAAAACCAATTACCAATGAGACGGAAAAAATTGAAATCACCCTTGTAGCACCTTGCACAGTCACCATTTCGATACCTGCACCTCCCACAATCATATTGATTATCACAAGGGCAACGATTATGCAGAGAGGATCGGTTATTACAGACTCTACGTCCAGGGTCAGCCTGGATTTTTTGCTGAAGTTGTCCAGTTCCGAAGCCACTGGTATAACTATAGCTGACGAGACGCCGCCAACTATCGATCCGAGTAGCAGGGATTTCATTAACCCCAGTTCTTCGAAGAAAACAAGTGCAACGCCACTGACCGCAACCATTGAGAATATAAAACCAAGAACAGCCAGTATACTTCCTCTCGGAACCCTGTCGATTACTTTTTCTATCTTTAGATTCAATCCACCGTCAAACAGTATCATAAGCATAGCAAGGGCCGAAATATAAGGTGTGATCTGCATGAAGAGCTCCCTTTCAAATATACCTAGTACAGGTCCGAGAAGAACACCCAGTAGAAGCAGGAATAGTATGTCCGGTATCTTGGTTTTCCTGAAGACGTAGTTTCCTATAAAACCTATTCCTATTATCGAGGCTATTATAAGGAAAAGTATTGCTATGTCCATACCTATAACTTTGATGAGTCTGAATAAAAACCTGAGGGAAAATTTAAAAAGCACCCGGAAAATATAAAGATTAGAGTGGTCCTTATGGAAGATGCTATCCTCGATGGAGAGGTGCTTGAGATAGATGAACCTCATTTCGAGTGTCTGGTATGTGAGGAGATGATAGAGTTTGATTTCCAGCCAGGTGATCCCGTGGAGCCCGAACCTGAAGAGGAGGTTCCCGAGGAGTTTGAGGAAGAATTCGGGGAGAGCCTGGCCACACCCGAGAACTTTACCGAGGAGGTGGAGTCCGAACTGGAGGATAATGAGGAGGAGAGCATGCGGATTGATTGTGAGTGTGGTGCGGAGTATATAGTGAAGAAGATTCCGGGTGTTCCGGGTTTTGAAGTAACACATATAGTGGAGAGTGAACCGGAGCTTGTGGAGAAAGAGTTCGAAGAGGAGTTTGAGACTTAAGCTTTAATAGAAGGCTACCACTTTACTTTTTCTATGGTTTCAGATTTGTTTCCCTTCGAGACCGTTCGCTCTGGCCAGGACGGTCTTATCAGGGACGTTGAGAAGGCGGTTTCCAGGGCCGAGAACCTGATTGCTCATGCCCCTTCAGGCCTTGGTAAAACTGCCGGAAGTCTCTCACCGAGTTTGGGTTACGCTCTCGAGAACAGTAAAACGGTTTTCTTCCTGACCCCTAAACACTCACAGCACAAGATGGCCATAGACACAGCCAAGAAGATCATGGATAGACATGATGTAAAGATAACTGTTGCAGATATAATAGGCAAAAGATGGTTGTGTAGCGCAGATGGTATAAGGGATATGAGCTCTGCCGACTTCCAGAACTACTGCAAAACCCTGAAGGAAGAGGAAAGGTGCAAGTATTACAACAATACCTTCGAGGACATTTCCTCGCTTTCCGACAGTGCCGTCAAAAAGCTCAAGAAACTACAGGGCAATGCCTTGCATGCCGAGGAGGTAAAGAGAAAGACGGACAAATTCTGTACATACGAAATCCTCGTAAACCATGCTAAACAGTCGGATATGATCATTGGTGATTATTTTCATGTCTTTCATCCCGGCGTCCGCGAGGCCTTCCTCACCAAGGCAGGTAAGACACTGAAGGATTCCATACTGATAGTTGACGAAGCACATAACCTTCCTCCAAGAACCAGAAGTCTTCTTTCGAAGAGGCTTAGTACTTATCAGATCTCGAGGGCACAGAAGGAGGCTGGTGAGTTTGGATATCTTGAGGAAAAAAGGATTCTCGAAGACATCGAGGAACTGCTTGTGGACCTTGGAAGGGATATGGACAACTACGAAGAAGAGATAACCATGGAAGATCTGAAGGACAGGGTAGATAAAATAGAGGACTACGAAACACTTGTTGATAGGCTGGAGAGGGTCGCAAGGGACGTGTACGAAGAAAATGAGAGGAGCTATTGTTCTTCGATAATGGAATTTCTTGAAGCCTGGACAGGGGATGACAACGGCTTTGTGCGTTTTATCAGGGAGAGGAAGTCAAGGAACGACAATATCTACTACACATGCCATTACGAATGTCTCAATCCACAGCTCTCCACAAAGGAGGTTTTTGATGAGGTCCATTCTTCTGTGCTGATGTCTGCAACTCTGACCCCTATGAAGATGTATTCGGACCTTCTCGGACTCGAAGAAGGTAAAACAGACAAGAAGGCGTATTCCTCTCCGTTCCCAAAGGAAAACCGCTCTTACCTTGTAGTAGATTCGGTCACCACCAAGTACAAGGAGAGAAACGAGGAACAGTTTCAGAAAATAGGTTGGTTCGTCTCCAAGAGCCTGGAAAGGGTCCCTGGTAATGCTTCTGTGTTTTTCCCCTCTTACAGTCTCCGTGACAAGGTCAAGGAGGAGATAAGTACCGAGAAAAGAGTTCTTCTGGAGAGGAGGAACATGTCCAAAGAGGACAAGTCCGATCTACTCAGACTCTTCAAAAAAGAGGATGGTTGCGTTCTTCTTGGAATCTCCGGAGCCTCATTTGCCGAGGGTGTAGACTTTCCTGGAAGATGTATGGATGCTGTTTTCATAGTCGGGCTGCCCTTGAGAGAACCAGACCTTGAGACCAAGGCACTCATAGACTTCTACGAGTACAAGTTCGGGAAGGGATGGGACTATGCCTATACCTATCCTGCTATGAAGAAGGCGCTTCAGGCTGCCGGAAGATGTATAAGGACAAAGAAAGACAGAGGTGCCATGGTTTTTATGGATAAGAGGTATACATGGAGCAACTACAGAAAGGTGTTTCCCCCAGAGGTAAACATAAAGAGGACAAAGGCTCCATGGAAGGAACTGGACAGTTTCTTTTCTCAGTAGGAAAGTGTAATTATCTTGAGTATACGGTCGGTTTGGTCCGATGGGTGGAAGTTCCACACTATCTTTGCATCGCTTTTTTCTGTGATAACCTTGACCAGTTCCGTAGCCTTCCAGTGAAGTCCTGGGTTACCTTCCACCAGAAGAAAAAGGTTTTCAGAATTCTTTATATCGATGTTTATGTTGTTCAGGATCTTTTTTTCATTCACCGTTGGAAATACCTGAATGTAGCTTGATCTCAGCTCCCCTGAAACCAGTTCTTCGATATGTTCCTCGTTCAAACTAAAGCCGTTGTTAAGAAGTTTTCGCAACCTTTTTCTTGCTGCAGGGTTGTTTATCCTTCGAAGTAGCTCCTTCTTCATTGGGTTCCTCCTCACGTTACTAGGAGACAGCATAGAGATTAACAGTCCTGATTAAAAAGCTTTACGACTTTTCCAAACAAATAAATATCTCCATAGGCATCTGTTTATGGTAACATGATCGATGTATCCGCTCCTGGTAATGTTTTTCTTCTTGGTGAGCATTCCGTGGTCTATGGAAGGCCTGCGCTACTTGCCTCTATAGGCAGGAGAACATATGTATCCGGCGAGAAGAGAAAGGACGATAAAGTTTTTGTCGACTCGGAGGGCTACGGAAAGATAGAATCGGACATAGAAAGTCTAAGCAAAAGGATGTACGAATCACAGGGAAGCTATATGGACGAAATGGACCCACTTAGACATCTTGTTATCTATTTTCATCGCGTGGTGAACAACCTGAACAGGGGTTTTGAGGCAACTATAAAGTCGGATATACCCAAGGAATCAGGTGGACAGAGCAGCTCAACAGCTGTTTTGACCTCCCTCTTTTACTTCCTGAACAACCTTTATGGAGGAACTGTAGAGAAGGGAAGGTATTTCTCACATCTGTATCCATTCCAGGTCAGGATTCACGGTGGTGCAGCATCTGGCTCGGAGTTCGCTTCCAGTATATTTGGTGGCTACAACAGAGTTGTAAAGACTTCCGACGAGGATAGGCCTGTGGATTTCAAGAACCTCGGAAGCCTTGAGCTTGATCTTGTTATAGGGGATACAGGTATAGAGGCTAAGACAGGCAAGACTGTGAGTCACGTCAGAAGTTGTTGGATGGAAAACGAAAAGATCTACGAGTCCTACTTTGATGATATAAGAGACCTGGTTAAGAGAGCCGAAGTGGCCCTGGAGGAGGAAGATCTAGAGGAGCTTGGTTACCTTATGAACGAGAACCAGAGGATACTCTCTAAGCAGCTTGAGGTGTCCCATCCCAGGCTCGAGGAGCTAGTCGAGGCGGCCAGAGAGGCCGGGGCCTACGGCGCCAAGCTGTCCGG
>JAKOPB010000026.1 GCA_022257805.1 Nanobdellati archaeon | reverse complement strand
TGGCAACGCGATCCAATGGTCATCGATACAGCTGATAGGTGTATACTGGCTGATGATTCCTTTTCTGGCCCTGGGTATAGGATACGCACTCTCTGAATTACTTAGATACTTTCTGTCAAAGGATGGTACAAAAAAACAGATTAGATATCTGACTCTGGCCATGGGTATCTTCGTGGCGTACAACGCCGGTGCAAACTCCGTTGGACTTGCAGTAGGCCCCCTCCAAACGTTCAACTATCCGATGATCTTACTTCTGGTGATAGGTGGGCTTGCTATACTGGTAGGTGCATGGCTCCTTTCTCCTGTGATCATAGACGCCGTCTCCTTTGAGTACTCGAGCATAGGACCAAGGAGATCGGCAGCAGCCCTCGGAACGGCCGCCATACTCGCACAGGTAGGGATTTATCTGGGTGTCCCGATATCCTTCAACCAGGCCATAATTGCTGCGACTATAGGAAGCGGTCTCGTGGTAGGTGGTTCAACCATAGGAAAGAAAAAGGTAGCGTTCACCTCGGCTGCCTGGGTATCCGCGTTTTTAATAGCCATAGGAGGTACCTACGCTCTCTCTGAGGCTGTACAGATGCTGGGGATATAAAGAACAGCAAGAAAAGATTTCCTTTTTGGGGTACGAAGCTTTTAAATATTTACTATTTCAATAAAATACTGAAATTAATAAATGGTGTATCTATGGACGATCCAAGAGAGGAGATGAAGGAGCTTGTGGAGGACATACAGAAGGTCAAGGGCCTGGACAACCTTTCCTCGAAGCTTGTTGCAGAGCTCTTCACAGATCCGGAGGAAGTATCACTGAACGAGCTCGCGGATAGGACCGGGTACAGTCTCTCTGCCGTATCGAACAAGATGAAAAGGCTGGTGGACACGGGCTTCGTGGAGAAAAGAAAGAAACCTGGCTCCAAGAAGATATACTTCTACATGGAAAAAAGCCTGATAAAGAGCCTGACCGAAAACGTATCGGAGATGTACAACAAAATTATAGGTATGATAGAAGATCGGGTACCCGAAATCATCGAAAGGTACAAAGAAGCTGATGATGAAAGAAACTGTGAGAAAGAAATAGTTGAAAGATACTACAAAGAGGTACGTCTGTTCGACGAACTCTTTCAAAAATTTATAGAAAAGTTAAAGGAGGAGGGGAAGGATGTCTGACGATCCGGAGATAATCATAGAACTGAAGGACGTGCACAAGATCTACGAGATGGGTGAGACGAAGGTACGTGCACTTCGAGGTTCCTCTCTGGAGGTAAAGAAAGGTGAGTTTCTCTCAATAGAGGGTCCTTCTGGCTCCGGCAAATCAACGCTTATGAACATGATAGGATGTCTGGACGTTCCTACATCCGGAAAGATACACCTGGAAAGGTGGGACATTGAGAAACTGCAGGAGTCGGATCTGGCGCAGATCCGCGGCAAGAAGATAGGCTTCATATTTCAGACTTTTAATCTGATAAAAAATCTCACGGCCTTGGAAAACGTGGCGATGCCGATGATGTTCCAGGGTGTATCTAGAGAAAAAAGACTCAAGAGAGCCAGAGATCTACTGGTAGAGGTGGGCCTTGGTGAAAGATTGAACCACAAACCTGCAGAACTCTCGGGTGGACAGCAGCAGAGGGTTGCAATAGCCCGATCACTTGCAAACGATCCTGACGTCATACTTGCAGACGAGCCGACCGGGAATTTGGATACAAAAACAGGTAAGAAGGTACTTGAGATGCTTAAAGATTTAAACGAAGAAGAAGGTAAAACTATAGTCATGGTTACTCACGACCCAAAGGCATCAGGGTACGCTGGAAGAATTGTACAAATAAAGGATGGTGTTGTCGAATGAAAAGAATTTTAACTTTAGCTGTAGTTTTTGTGTTTGCCTGTTCCTTCATAGCACTTATCCCCGGAGCTGAAGCATACAGAAGAGACGCCGCAAACCTGGAAATAATATACAGAAAGGCCGATCCTGATCCTATGATAACAGGGGAATACGCCGACGTGAGTGTGAAGGTGAGAAACAAGGGAACTGCAAAAGCCGAAGACGTTTCACTGGAGCTAGTTCCAGAGTTTCCGTTCTCCGTTGACCCGGATAAAGATACTGAGAGATATTTTGGGGACATATACCCAGGCGATGAATATCATGCAACCTTTACGGTGAGAGTGGACAGAAATGCTGTACCCGGTGAAAACGATCTCAGATTCAGAACCGAAACCGAACTGCTCACACTGACAAGGAATATTCCTGTGGAAGTAAGGACAAGAGAAGCTGTTCTCTCTGTAGAAGAGGTCAAAATAGAGGATGGCAGTATTCCTCCCTCAAAAACAAGGGATGTCACATTTACATTGAAGAACCGTGCCGATACATATCTGAGGAGTATAGGCATGTCACTAGGCCTGAAGCCCGAAGGCATTGAAGAAACTGATTTTGGCATGGAAGCAGAGTTCTTTGGCATGGAGGACTTCGAAACGGCTGAAGAAATTCCCATGATAACCGTAGGACAAACTACCGAAGAGAGGATAAGTCAGATGGCTCCGGGCGAAGAAAAGGATGTGACCTTTTCTATCAGGGCCGACCACGATGCAGATGAAGAAACTTATAAAGTGCCCATTGCACTGAGGTTCGAAAGTGAGAGGTATCGAAAAAACCGTGAAACAGGACAATGGGAGATGTCCACCGAGACCTTCCACAACCAGGAGTTCACGGGGATACGGGTAGACGGAAAACCTATACTCGGAGTCGGATTTGCAGGCGCAGACGACTACCCGATAGGAGGAACTAAAAGAGATGTTTCGATAGAGATCATCAACAGAGGCTTCTCTGAAGCCAAGTTTTTGGATATAGAACTTCTACCACATGGATCCTACGAGATAATTGGCGAGCCTAGTATGTATATAGGACACATGAGCTCCGATGACTACGATTCGCCATCTTTCGAGATGTACCTAAACCCAGAACACGATGAGGTCGAAATACCTGTAGAGCTGAAGTACAAGGACAATGAGGAGAACATAATCGTGGAAAACCAGACCGTGAGGTTCAAAACGTATACGTGGGATGAACTTGATAGACTTGGTGTGGAGAGGGAAGACGGAGTCTTCATCTACGTGGCTATTTTAATTGTATTTCTGGCAGCTCTATACTACTATCGTCGACGCTGCAAGAAAAAGAAGGAAAGCCTACTAGAGGAAAAATAGGCTGGTTTTCATGCTTCTGGATCAGCTGATTTTGGCTCTCAGGAACATAAAGGAAAAGGGAGCCAGATCCTGGCTTACAATAATAGGTATATTCATTGGTATAGCTGCCGTTGTTGCATTGATTTCAATAACCCAGGGACTCGCAGAGTCCGTGGAGGCAGAGTTTGAGGCAGCTGGTACCGACACGATAACAGTGTACGCAGGGATGATGGGTATAGGGGATTTTATCGATGAGGATCACGTAGAGGTTATCGAAGGTGTCCGGGGGACAAAGGATGTTGAATATCTGATTATGGACATAATGGATGTAAGGTTCAAGGACGAAACTGAAACCACCTTTGTTTGGGGTGCAAGCGACGGTCTCCTGGAGGACATACCACAGTTCGACATAGAAGAGGGAAGAGAAATCAGAGAAAGGGAAAGTGGTGTAGCTGTTATAGGAAACACAGTCTATCCCGAAGTCTTCGAGGAGACTGTCAGACTTAGAGATAATCTGGAGATAAAGGACAGAAATTATAGGGTAGTGGGCAGGCTGGAGAGAATAGGTATGCCAACAGACGACGAAAGTATCATGATTCCTCTCAGAGATGCCCAGGATGCTCTAAATGCAAGAGGCGAAGTATCGATGATCTACGTGGTGGCTGAATCCGCTGCTGGGGTTTCGGAGGTTGCTGACAACATAGAAGAAGCACTTGAAGAGGAGATGGATGAAGATGAATTTACCGTACAGACCATGGAGTCTATTCTACAGGCAGTAGACAGTGTTCTTTCCATGATCCAGGCCATCTTTGTCGGTGTGGCCGGAATATCTCTATTTGTAGGTGGTGTAGGGATAATGAGTACTATGTACACGTCCGTGTTGGAGAAAACCAGGGACATAGGTATAATGAAGGCTGTTGGAGCCAGGAACGAGAACATAATGACTATATTCCTTTTTGAATCCGGCTTACTCGGACTTACTGGCGGTGTTCTGGGAGTTATAATGGGACTATCCATCGCCAAGGGTGGTGAGTACCTGATACACGAAATGTACGGCCTAGATATGCTAAGGGTATCCGTAAGTCCTGAACTTATAATAGGGGCACTTACCTTTTCTTTCATAGTCGGGACTCTTTCTGGTGTACTCCCGGCGAGGAAAGCGGCCGGATTGAATCCTGTGGACGCTCTGAGAGCAGAATAAAAGGTGAATGAAATGATAATTGATCAACTGAGACTGGCAACGAAGAACATAAAGGAAAAGGGAGCCAGATCCTGGCTTACAATAATAGGTATATTCATTGGTATAGCTGCCGTTGTTGCACTGATTTCTCTGACTCAGGGTTTAACAGAGTCTGTGGAGGCAGAATTTGAGGCGATAGGAACGGATACAATAACCGTACTAGCGGGCGGAGCAGGGGGAGTAGATGGCTTTGGACCTGCAGGTGCAATAGGCCAGTACATAGACGAGGACGATGTTGACGTTATACTCGAGGTTGATGGGGTAAAGAATGCAGAATCAATGACCATGAACAGAGCTGAGGTGGAATACAGAGACAGGAAGGAAATGGCCTTCGTTCTCGGTACCACAACAGAGATTTTTGAAGTGTTTCCGCAGTTCGATATAGACAGAGGTAGAGAGTTCCGGGCAGGAGAAAGAAACAGTGCAATACTGGGTTCTAATTTTGGTCCTCGTGTCTTCGACGAGGAAATAGAGCTGAGGGAAAACCTTGAGATAAGGGAAGAAAGGGTGAGGGTTATAGGCATGTTAGAGTCCGTAGGAACCCCTCTGTATGATAGAGGGTTAATACTTCCTATAGAGACTTCACAGGATATTTTCGATGCTGACGGGAAGGTTTCTGCAGTTTATGTAAACACACTCGATGGGTACGATCCGGCAGAGGTTGCACAAGAGATAGAGGAGGAGTTAGAGGACGCAAGGGACGACGATGACTTCTCGGTACAGACCATGGAACAGGTCCTTGAGGCTGTAAACAACATCCTTGGGATGGTCCAGGCATTATTTGTAGGCGTTGCTGCGATCTCTCTATTTGTAGGTGGTGTAGGGATAATGAGTACTATGTACACGTCCGTGTTGGAGAAAACCAGGGACATAGGTATAATGAAGGCTGTTGGAGCCAGGAACGAGAACATAATGACTATATTCCTTTTTGAATCAGGACTACTGGGTTTGGCAGGCGGGGTGTTGGGTGTAGTTATAGGCTTATCTTTGGCAAAAGGAGCTGAATACGCCTTCCACGAGTACCTTGGGATCAGCATGCTTCGGGTAGCCGTGAATCCCGAGCTTGTGGTAGGAGCACTGGCCTTCTCCTTCGTGGTAGGTACTTTGTCTGGTATACTACCTGCAAGAAGAGCTGCGAAACTCGATCCCGTGGACGCGTTGAGATCAGAGTGAACCCTCTTCCAAAAAATCGTCTATAAAATCCAATTCCTCAACTAGCTCCTCGTCTTCCAGCTTCCTGGAATCATAGTAGAGTGCAGGTACTCTGGAAAATCTGTGGCGATAGCCATCATCGGTGAAAACATGCACAAGCTCCGACCTGGAGTAGTCGGTGTTATGGAAGGAAGTTATTCCGATACCACTGTCAATGTATGCATAGATGTCTCCAACCTCTTCGAGGTTTTCTTCGGTTATCTTATCGAAGGCAGGTAAGACTTCGGCTTTCGGAAGATCCGTATACAAGGTGTAATCCTCCAATTCTTCCACTGAGACTTCTTTTTCCTCGATGTAAATGAAGGAAAAGCCGGGTCCAAGTAACTTGCTATCCAGTTGCGGTTCTTCTTCCTTCAACGGTCGACCTGATATGAAAGCATCCACCTTACCTTCCTCGAAAAGCCGTATGCTTTTACTCGTACTACCCGTGGGATAAACCCTGAAACCTCTGTCATCCAGCTCAGAAAGCATGTAGTAAAAGGTAGGACAGGCAGCAACCCGCATGGCATACTCCTCCTCTTCTGAAGAAGGTTTTTCGTCTTCTTCAATTTCAGAATCAGAAACTAAAAGGCCTGTTAAGCCATTGCCTGAAGAATAGATACCAGATATAAAAAGAAATAGAGCCAAAACCGAAGCTATCAACAAAGCTTTCTTATCCAGCTCTATCTCATAGTCGGACATAGTCAAAACATTGTAGATTAGATATAAATTTCTTCAGCTCAGGCTATTCCAATTCCGAACAGATAGGATATACCCAGGAAGAAAAGTATCAGAGCGCCTATCAGGGTTACCCATGTAACGAACTTACCTGATCCGAACCATATCTCCTTTGTAATGACTGCACCGGTAAAGATTACGAGCTCTATGAGCATGTAGAAGAACAAATACAACCCTATGTAAAACACGTAGGTTAAACCTACCAGCTGTGC
Organism: Nanobdellati archaeon; assembly: GCA_022257805.1. Classification (GTDB taxonomy): domain Archaea; phylum Aenigmatarchaeota; class Aenigmatarchaeia; order PWEA01; family PWEA01; genus PWEA01. The sequence continues at coordinate 361 of JAKOPB010000026.1, read as the reverse complement.
ATCTACCAGAACGCCGGAAAAAGCAAGAGGCAGGGCGGCTGAACAGGGAAGCTCTATCAAGGTAACTACAGCTGCGAAGAGTATCACGGAACCTATAAGTGCAATTGGACCCGCCTGTTTACCCTCAAAGGACTCCTTTACCTTTATTCTGGCCTTGGTCACAAAGCCCGCTTGACTGTACTCACAGTTAGGTCCGTGTCGGTAAAACTCGATGAACTGCTTAAAGAAGACTGCTCCACCTATTATACCCGCTGCACCTATTACATACTGTAGGATTCCAAGGTGCTTCATAACTGCTTCGAGGATATGGTACCAGGTGAATATGATAAGTCCATAGATAAGCACTACGGTAAGTATAAAC
>JAKOPB010000098.1 GCA_022257805.1 Nanobdellati archaeon | reverse complement strand
CTCATCCTCGAGCTCTTCCTGCTTGGCCTCGGCCTCCTCCAACTTTTCTTCCAGACCTTCCATCTTCTCTCCGAGTTCTTCCTTCTCTTCCCGATGCTTCTCGTACTTCAGCTTTGCTATCTTCTTTCTGACTTCATCTAGTCTGCTTTCTATCTTTTCACGCCTCTCCACCAACTCCTTCTCCTTCTCCAGCTTGTTCAGAGCTTTCTTCTTCTCACCGAGGACAAGCCTCGCCTCGTTTAGTTTACTCTCCACCTTCTCGAGCTCTCTCTCCGAGTCCTCCTTCTTCCGGTCGAATTCCTCTATACCCGAAGCCTCATCAATTATCTCCCTTCTTTCCGTTGGGTTCATCTCTATGAAGTTGGTTATGGCGCCCTGCATTATGATGTTGTGACCGTCCGATTTTATCTTCGCGGTTGAGAGGTTGTCTATTATCTTTCTACGTGTAACGGTCTCGCCGTTCATCCTGTAGACGCTGTTTCCCCGTTTGTTTATCTTCCTGGTTATCTTTACCTCGTCCTCATCAACTGGGATGTCATCACTCTCGTTGTCGAGTACTATAGAAACCTTTGCCTCGTCTCTGGCTTCCTTGCCATCACTTCCAGAAAATATCAGCTCCTCTAGTTTCCCGGCACGTATCTGCTTGGTAGAAAGGGTTCCGAGGACGAAGGTTATTGCGTCGATTATATTGCTCTTTCCAGAGCCGTTCGGACCGCATATACAGTTGAATCCCGCAGGTATAGGCAACTCCGTCTTGGTTGCAAAGCTCTTGAATCCCTGCATCTCTAGCTTCTTTATCTTCACCATGTTAACACTCTGTACAACAGTCTATAGTTTTCTCTCGTCCTTAAAATTTATGAGGGTGAGAAAAACTAGTCCTCCCACTCAACTATATTTCCACCGACCAGAAACCTATCTCCGTCCACGTGATGAAGAGTTTCCGCCTCCTCGGCCAGAAACCTACCGTCCTTCCAGAACTCCTCGTCAACCTCTGCAGCCACAATCTCACCGACAACTATGTAATGGTCTCCAGCTTCGTGCATCCCGTTAACAGTACATTCCAGCCATACCACTGCTTCCTCTATTCTTGGGGGCTCCACTTCCTCCGATCTCACAAGACCGAGATCCGTCTCCTCGATCTTGTTTGGATTGTCTTTGAAGCTCTCTTTACCCAGATGCATCACCTCGTCCAGAAAATGCTTTGTCATAACGTTAAGAACGAATTCTCCTGTGGCTGTGATATTCTTGTAGGTGTACCTTTTTGGCGATATCATAAAGGCCACCATGGGAGGGTCGAAAGAAACCGGGGAAAGCCAAGAAAAGGATGCAGCGTTGCATACTCCCTCTTCATTAACAGTAGTTATAACGGATGTAGGATGTGTCTGTATAAGCCTTACCACATCCTTCGAATCAAGCTTCATAATACCATCCTCTGATTCTGTGAAGAGATTTATAAGGTTTTACAAAGTTGAAGTCATTTCCTTTCCAGTTTCGCAGACATTATATCCAGATAACCTGTCTTTGTTTTTGGATTCCATCTGATATCCTCTTCCTTCACCTCCATCCTATGGCTGAACATAGGACAGTCCACAACAAGCGTTTCATATTCCCCTCCTTCACCGGCAACGTGTATTCCGTACTTATCCTCTAACCTCTCGAGGTCACTAATAGAATCTTCATCAAGCTTCCTTCCGAGCCACTCCTTATCTAAACCCTGAGCCGCCACCTTTACAAACAGCACCTCAAAATCTTCTTCAATCAAACTCTTTATAAGTTCATGCTCGTCCATTCCCCACAGTGGCATTAAATTCTCGAGGCCGAATCTTCCGCATATTCCCTCTACCTTTTTCTTCTGATAGTTAGAAGCCACGGCTCCCGAAACCACGCCATCCACATCATCCTTTACTGCCTCTATCGCTTCCCTCAATGGCTTGGTTCCTTCGCCAGAACCTTTCCTCCATATCAGGGGTATTCCAAGTGTTTTCGACTGCAGTTTCACCAGATCCAGATTTTCACTGTGAAGAAGTTCAGAGTTTTCCTTGGCCTTTGCACATATAAGGTACTTTATTTCATGTTCTTCGGAAGCCTTTGACAGGGCATAAAGCGAGTCCTTTCCGCCGGAAACAAGGGCTGCGAGCTTCATGGCACAACCT
>JAKOPB010000118.1 GCA_022257805.1 Nanobdellati archaeon | reverse complement strand
TGTTCTTTTATGAGCTTCTCCTCATACTCTTCGAGCCTTTCGACACAGGTCAAGTGCTACACCCTATGTCCATTTAAAGAGGGCACGATATAAAAACCCATACCTCCGGATAAGATTTAAATAGATACTTCTTGCATATTCTTCATACATAAGGAGGTAGTTTTCTTGATATTGACGCTAAGAGACCTTGCGAAGTGTAAAAGATGCGGTTCGGCAAACACCGTTGCAGAAATGGTTATTCCTTCCAGAAATATGGACAAGCTCAGAGGTAAAAAGGACGAGGAAATCGTGGAAGTAATGTGCAAGGAGTGTGGAAAGATAGATCGCAAGGAACTGAAGATTGAGATAGAGTAACTTCGTATAGAACGCATAGTTGGGGTGAAAGTTTGGGAAAAATAACTATCAGAGAACCAGAGGTGAGGATAAGTGAGGTTCCTTTCCACCCGGAATACGGGAACTGGGGTCCCAAGGAATCGGTAGTATACAATACAAGGATCTCTGGAGACCCGGATGGACGGGCTGCCGTAAAAATCTGGCAGGACAAGAGAGGAGAGATGGGCGAGGAAGAGCTGAAAAAAGAGGAAAAGGAGTTTCTCGAGTTTCTTGCCGAGAGGGGTCACATATCCGCATTCTACCAGGCAAATGTTGGGATAACCTACGAAGTTCCGAGACATACAACCCTGTTCCTCTGTGCCTTTGACCACCCAAAATACCTACAGCAGTCACAGAGATACACGAAGGCAAGGGATTTCATAAGTTACACTGACTCCAAAAAAGTGAAAGAGATGTTTTCCAAGCAGAGCGACCTGTACAACAGGATGCTGGAGAGCGACGATGTTCCTAAGGAGGACGCAAGGTATATTTTGCCTCTGGGGACCGCCGCAACGCATATACATCAGAACACAAACCTTGCGGGACTTATGAACATACACCGTGTCCTGGAGTCCGAAAAGAATGTAGTGCCTAAAATAACAGAGGACACCTTTTACGATGCGATACAAAAACTCGAAACCATAGAGCCCGAACTGTTTAACAGGGAGATAATGGATGCACTGATAAAGGCCGACAAGGGCTACCCAGTGGCCAATATGTTCTGCAGCAAAAACAGGTGGGTCAACGAAGTTTTAGAGGACTTGGAAAAGGAGACAATCGTATCCCGTTTTTCTTATAAAGTAAATTCTGAGCTGGAAAGGAGAGCCGACGAGTTCGACGACGAGGCATTGAGCTTCATGAGTCTCAGCAACAACCCGGAAAAGGTCGATGGATATATAACAACCATGTCGATATCGGCGTGGCATCAGTTCATGAGGAACGACACCGTCAAGGAGTCCGTCGAGTCCGTCTACGACGCTGCAGAGAGAGGTGAGATGATAATCCCGCCGAAGGTAGAGAACTCCGATTTCAAGGAAGAGTACGTAAATTTGTTTAAAGAGGCGCTGGAACTGTATCAGAAGATAAAGAAAAAACAGGGCAAGGAGAACGCCATGGAGGTTCTTCCCCATGGTCTCGGCCTTGGAGTAGCCTTCGTCCTGGACGGCTTCAACCTCAACAAAGGCTTCCTACCCGATAGAACACAGGAAGCTGCCCAGTGGGAGATCAGAGACATAGCAAGGCATATAGAAAATGAACTGTAAAAAACTAGGAATTTTTATTCGATCAATGCCTCTTTAATTTCCTTGATCTTTTCCTGCTCG